>CAYPXH010000011.1:0-37069 GCA_964414755.1 uncultured Rhodospirillaceae bacterium
CGCAAAGCCAGGATAAAATATAGTTATTTAGCTGTTCAATGAATATTTGCTAATCATAAGAGTGACGAAGATCATCAGACCAATCCAGCGATGAAAACGGAAGGCATTCAAACACGAAAAAGGCTTATTAATATCACATTTGTGGATGTTAATAAATAAGAGGGCAGCGGTCAAAATTATTGCTGTAATGCTGGTTATAGACATATTGATTGCACTTGTTATCATGACGTAAATTAGCAATACAACCTGCATACCAGCGAATAAATATAAAACAGGTTTTGTTGAATTACCAAATAATCGTGCTGTTGATTTAACGCCAATAAGTGCATCATCCTCGCGGTCTTGGTGTGCATATAAGGTATCATAAATAATGGTCCAACAAATCCCGCATGCGTATAACAACAGACTTGCTGCCGAAATTTCATTAGTTACAGTGCTGTAACCTACTAAAACACCGATATTAAATGTAAACCCTAGAAAAGCCTGGGGCCACCAGGTAAAACGTTTCATAAAGGGGTACATAAAAACAAGAACTAGCGCCGATAGGGAGATAATAATAGCAGTTATTGATAACCAATATAACGCCAAAGATCCAAGGACCATTTGAACGGCCAAAAAATAATAACCTTGGCTAACGGTGATATGGCCAGCGGCAATAGGTCGTTGTGCTGTTCTACTAACCTGTCGGTCAATGTGACGGTCAATAATATCGTTATAAGTGCATCCTGCACTGCGTAACCAAAATGCACCCCAGGCAAAAATCAGCAATAAAAAAGGTGATGGCAATTGGCCTGTTGGCGCTGCCAAGGCAACACCCCACCAACATGGTAACATAAGTAAAATTGTTCCAATTGGTTTATGCCAGCGACCAAGTTCAATGAAAAAATATAGTTTGTTAAACATGACTATCGCATCAAGTATCTTGAAGGTTAGTAATTTATTAGGGATCATGATTGAATTTAATAATTTGTCATCCCATTTATTATGAATGACCGTAAAAGTTAGCAATCATTAGGATATTTGATGAGCCGCCTATTCACCCTGCGCCTTTATACCGATCAATCACTGCAATCTACTGGTCAGGTAATCTTTTTATCTGAACAGCAAAGTCACTATTTATTACATGTGATGAGGGTTAGCGCAGGCGAAATAGTTGCAGCCTTTAATGGTAGAGATGGTGAGTGGTTGGCCAGTGTTCAAATAACAGGCCGCCATCAAGCTAGCTTATATTTGATCAAGCAAAACCGGTCGCAGATGTTGACCCCAAAATTACACCTGTTTTTTGCATTGTTGAAAAAAGACCCAACGGATTGGTTGATCACTAAGGCAACTGAACTTGGTGTTTCTGTTTTTCACCCAATCATTACCCGCCATACAATTGTCGAGCGTGCCAAGATTGAACGTTGGCAGCGTATTGTTATTGAAGCTGCGGAACAGTCTCAGCGGCTAGATATACCAGTAATTCATGAACCTAAAAATTTAAGCAATATCTTTGAAGAATGGTCGGTTGATATTCCTGTTTTTTGTTGTGCCGAAAAAGGTGATGCTCGGACATTTTTATCGCTATCTTCCGCTTTGTCATTAGATCCAATAAAGATTGGGTCGGCGATTATTATCGGACCTGAGGGAGGATTTCATCAAGAAGAGCTTGATTGGTTTAAAAAATTTCCATTTGTTTATCCGGTTAATCTAGGTCCCAGATTATTACGTGCTGAAACAGCAGCTATAACTGCGATTGCCAACTGGCAGCTTTGTTTTGGGGATATGGTTTTACGCCCAACAGCGTCTTTAGATAACCCACCTTCGATAGGAGTTTTATAATGTCCTCAACGCCTAATCAACAGCTCGAGCCTATATTGAATAAGCAACAATTGGTTGATTATCTGGTTGCTGGGTGCAAGCCAAAAAGCGAATGGCGAATTGGTACGGAACACGAGAAGTTTTTATTTTATCGCAACAACCACAAACCACTGACATATGATGGTATAAATGGTATCAGGCATATTTTAAGTAATCTTAGTCGGTTTGGTTGGAAGATAATTTACGAAAATGATCTGCCAATCGCGCTTCAACGCGAAGGTGCTGCTATAACTCTTGAACCAGGGGGACAATTTGAGCTTTCCGGCGCGCCCCTTTATAATCTTCACCAAACCCACGCTGAATTTGTACAGCATTTTTCTGAACTTGAAATATTGCAGCGTGAAATGGATTTTGGGATACTATGCCTTGGTTTCCAGCCAAAATGGAAGCGCCAAGATATTGATTGGATGCCCAAAGCCCGATACCAAATTATGCGTGAATATATGCCCAAAAAAGGCAAACTGGGAATAGATATGATGCTACGGACATGTACTGTTCAGGCAAATCTTGATTTTTCATCAGAACACGACATGGTACGAAAGTTTCGCTTGTCCATGGCGCTGCAACCAGTAGTGACAGCAATTTTTGCTAATTCACCATTTTTTGAAGGTAAAAATATTGCCTTCCAAAGCTATCGTAGCTGGGTTTGGACCGATACTGATCCAGATCGTAGTGGAATTTTAGATTTTGTTTTTAAGCCAGAAATGTCATTCGAGCGCTATGTCGATTATTTGCTCAGTATACCAATGTATTTTGTATATCGCGATGGTCAATATATTAACGTGGCTGGTGAGTCGTTTCTAAATCTTATGCACGGTAGACTAAAAGCTGTTCCAGGGTCTAAAGCGATGATAGGTGATTGGGTTAATCATTTAACGGTTGCTTTTCCCGAAGTGCGTTTAAAAAGGTACCTGGAAATGCGTGGTGCTGATTGTGTTCATCCGACCCTTTTGCCTGCTTTACCAGCCTTATGGGTTGGACTGCTTTATGATGATCAGGCATTAGATGCTGCTGAAGAATTAATAAGCACATGGTCTGTGGCAGACATTAAAAAATTGCGTCTCGATGTTCCAAAGTTTGGTCTGCAGGCTAATATTTCCAATAAGCCAATCCATCAAATAGCCAAGCAAATAGTTATGATTGCCCACCAAGCACTTCAGCGCCGCAACATTAGGAATCAGAATGGAGGCACAGAAGGTATATATCTTGAACCTTTAATTAATATGCTGGAAAAACAAAAGAATCCTGCATTGATCATGCTTGATCAATATGAAACTCAGGCCAGTATCGACCAAATATTCGCTAAATACGGTTTTTAGGTTACAGAAAGCTATAGGGGTCGATATCAACTGTGATCTTAACGTTTGATGGGATTTTAACAGATTTGATCCAATTTTTTACAAGAAGTTGCGGCTTTATGGAGCGTGCCGTGCGTATTAAGAAACGTTGCCTATACTGACCGCGGATCATTGCTAAAGGGGCAGGGGCTGGGCCTAAAATAATTAGACCGCCTGAAATAGGTGCGCAGCGTTGCATCTTGTGACAAGTTTTCAGTAATATTTCATGATCAGGGCTGGATAGGATGATAGCGGTCAGTTTGCTAAAAGGTGGCATGTCTGCTGCTTCACGGTTTTTCCACTCGATATCAAAAAATTTTTGTTCGTCATAAGCTGCTAAAGCTTGCATGAGAGGTGTTTGTGGTTCGTATGTTTGTATAAAAACCCGACCCGGATATTCTGCCCGACCAGCACGACCGGCAACCTGTTGTAATAATTGCCATGTTTTTTCACTAGCTCTTAAATCCCCTCCCTGTAATCCAGCATCACCGTCTATAACACCAACCAGTGTTAATAGCGGGAAATGATGTCCTTTGGCAATTACCTGAGTGCCAATGATAATGTCTACGTGCCTATGCTCGACCTTTTCTACGAAATCTGCTACCTGTAACGGTGAAGCCAACGTATCACTGGTAGTGATTATTATTCTGGCTTTCGGAAAAAGGGTGTTTACCTCCTCGGCTATTTTTTCAACTCCTGGCCCGCAGGTAGTCAATTGATCTTTTTGCTGACAGTTTGGACATTCTTGCTGGATGCGGGTATGATAGCCACAATAATGGCATAAATTTTGTTGCTGTTGTCGATGCTGAACAAGCCAACTACTACAATTTGGACAACGCAGCCGAAAGCCACAGTTTCGACAAAGCACAAGCGGCGCATAACCCCGCCTATTTAAAAACAATAAAATTTGTTGTTCATGTAATAAGGTTTCCTGGATTGCTGCAAATAAAGGTGGTGAAATCCAATGTTGCCGTGGTGGTGGTGTGAGAGTCATATCAACCAACTGAATTTTAGGTAAAGGAATATCGCTATGTCGGTTTTTCAATAATGATTGTTGATAGCGACCTTTCTGAACATTAAAAATTGTTTCCATAGATGGAGTTGCTGATGATAAAACTATTGGACATTGAGCAATCTGGGCGCGGACAACAGCCATATCGCGTGCGTGATAAATTGTTCCTTCTTCTTGTTTAAATGAATTATCATGTTCTTCATCAACGACAATTAGTCCAAGCTTCTTGAAGGGTAGAAAAAGTGCAGACCTAGCACCAACAATAACAGGACAGTGATTGTTCAGGATTTGTTGCCATAAAAGACGTTTTTGTGCGATTGACGTATCCGAATTCCACGATGGCGGCCGGAAGCCAAATCTTAGCTGGAAGCGTTCAAGCCATTGTGGACCAAGAGCTATTTCGGGTAACAAAATTAGTGACTGTTTCCCTATTTTTAGCGTTTCAGCAATTCCCTGGAAATAAACTTCTGTTTTGCCAGAGCCGGTTACACCCTTCAGCAAAAGCGCTTGAAATTGTTGCTTTACAATTAGCTGACATAGATAATCAGCGGCATTCTTTTGTTCTGTTGTAAAGTGATTATTGCTAAATTGCTTTTGCGGTAATTTAAAGTTCTGTTCCGGGGACATAACCAGCACCCCTGTTTGAAATAGCCGATTTATTTTGCTTAGGCTTAATTGTGTCTTTCTGCTAAGATCTGTTTTTGTTTTGATACTGTTATCAGCCAAAATATTGGCAATATGCCGCTGATCACCCGAAAGATTTTCTTGTACAAGATTGTTAGCAATTTGGATGGTGTTGGCTATGGGTGCTTTTTTTGCTTGCAGCCACGGTCCAATAACCATTTTCAGTACCTGTCCCATCGCTACCATATTGTAATCAGCAACCCAAGCGATAAAACGGCTCATTTCTTCGGGTAACTTATCTAAGGTTAGGCTACCAACAATATCCTTAACATTTGCTTTAGGTGGTAAAGCGTTATTTTGCCAAATCAAACCAACAATCATCTTTTGGTTATGTTTACCCCATGGGACATGTACCAAACTACCAATATCGGCAGATACGGTTTTGGGTAACCTGTATGTATAAAGCTGGCTAAAGGGAAGGGGTAATAGCACATCAACCAGACGGGCATTGCTTAAACTATCTGAAGGATTTAACGATTTATGTGGCATAAATTTATAATACGCCCTGCCTACAAATATTCTAGCATTATTATGCGAACAGCTATTGCGCTTGACCAGCGAACAATGTTAACTGTTTTTTTATTAAGCTGAAATAATTGGAAAAACAAATGAAATTCTTTATTGATACAGCTGATATTCGTGAAATTGAAGATCTTATGTCAACAGGATTGGTTGACGGCGTTACAACTAACCCAACTCTGATTGCTAAAAGCGGGCGGCGATTTTTAGAAGTGATTGCCGATATATGTCGCCTAGTTCCTGGACCTGTTAGTGCCGAAGTTACCGCAACAGATTATCAAATAATGATTCGAGAAGGTCAGAAATTGGCTTCGATTGCAGGAAATGTAGTTGTTAAGGTTCCATTAACGTTTGATGGGCTAAAGGCGTGTCGCACCCTTTCAGGGATGGGTATTGGTGTTAACGTAACATTGTGTTTTAGCACGGCGCAGGCTTTACTGGCTGCAAAGTCTGGTGCAACCTATGTTTCGCCTTTTGTAGGACGATTAGATGATCAGGGCTACGATGGAATGGCCTTAATCGAAGAAATTGTAAATATGTACCAAAATTATACGCAATTAAACACACAGATTTTGGTTGCTTCAGTGCGTAATCCAAAGCATGTGGTCGAGGCGGCTTTGCTTGGTGCTGATGTTGGGACATTGCCACCAGCTGTTTTAAGGCAAATGTACCATCACCCTTTGACAGATAAGGGGTTGCAAGCTTTTCTAACTGACTGGTCAAAAACCGGCCAATCTATTTTATAATCGTATATGGATAAAAACATGGCACAACGTGGTGATGATGGAAGAACGGTTATGGTAGCAAAAGAATTGTCTCAAGCACCAAATTCCAGTGATATTGCAACTTTTCTTAAGCAGAATCCGGATTTTTTTATACATCACCCAGATGTTCTAGAATTGATTAAACTGCCAGCAAAAAATCAGGGTAATCGTATTGTTGATTTGCATCAGTTTATCGTGGGTAAGTTGCGCCGTGATGTTGCGAAGTTAAAAGCCGAACAAGAAGAATTTATAGCTAATACCCGTGATAATGTGCATACGCAACAGCGCATTCATCAAGCAATTCTAAAGCTTATCCAGGCGGATACATTAAAGAATCTGTTGCAAATAATTTGTGGCGATTTACCAGTCTTACTTGAAGTTGATAGGGCAATTTTTTGTCTTGAGGGGACGCAAAAAAATTACCGTCATCTTCAAGACATGCCAGTTCGTTTTCTTAAGCCAGGTTCTGTGGACAAAATATTGGGTAGTGCCGAGCAGAATATAATATTACGAGACGATATTCAGGGTGATGATTTATTATATTCTTCTGGCACATCACTGTCACAAGTGCGTTCGGATGCCTTGTTAAGGGTTAACTTAAAGCAGGTAAAGGGGTTGTTGGTTTTTGCAACCAGACATCCAGGCTACTTTGATGCTGATCAGGGAACCGATTTTTTGGAATTTATGGCCAAGGTTATTGAAATAACTTTACAACCGCATTTTTGATATGGACAACAGGTATTCATGTTGCCAGTTGATTCACAATTATCTTCATATGTATGTGCTTGGCATGAACGTTTGTCTTTGCAGAAAAAATTTTCGACCCATACCTGTCTCGCGTATCAGCGCGATTTAGCATCCTTTTTTCAATTTTTATCTTCCTATCATGGAAAACCTGTATCTATTGGCTTATTACAACAATTAACACGCGGTGATTGGCGATCATGGATGTCTGATCGCCATACCAAAAATCTTCAAGCATCTTCAACGAATCGTGCTGCCAGTGTTGTTCGGGGTTTTTACCGTTTTCTAACAAAAGCAACCGGACAAGAATTTCCACCAATACAACATTATAAAACCCCAAAAAAACCCCATATTTTACCTAAACCTCTGACAATCAGCCAAGCACAGCAAACAACAGAAATCATTGAAACGCACGCACATCAAGAATGGATTGGGAAAAGAGATCTTGCAGTCATTTTGTTGCTTTATGGTTGTGGGTTGCGTATTGGCGAGGCAGTATCCTTAACACGTGCCCAAGCTCCATCACAAGATCAAGAAGTTTTAGTTATTGTTGGTAAGGGTAATAAACAACGGCGTGTTCCTTTATTGCCCATGGTTATTGAAGCGATCAATGATTATTTATCCCATTGTCCATGGCCTTTGCCTCAAGATGGCCCAATGTTTGTTGGTGCAC
Organism: uncultured Rhodospirillaceae bacterium; assembly: GCA_964414755.1. Taxonomy (GTDB): domain Bacteria; phylum Pseudomonadota; class Alphaproteobacteria; order JAEUKQ01; family JAEUKQ01; genus JAEUKQ01. The sequence goes on from CAYPXH010000011.1 coordinate 7,594, forward strand.
GAGGTAAAAAGTTAAGTCCCAGATTGATTCAGTTAGCTTTACAGCGTATGCGTCGTACAATAGGGTTGCCTGAGACAGCAACACCCCATGCCCTAAGACACAGTTTTGCTACGCATCTGTTATCGGCAGGCGGTGATTTGCGAACGATTCAAGAGCTACTGGGTCATGCCTCATTATCAACTACCCAGCGTTATACTGCGGTTAGTACGCAACAAATGATTGATATATACCGAAAAACCCATCCAAGGGCTATGGCTAAACGCTATAAATGAGTACCCCCAACGGTAAGACCATTTATTTTAAGGGTGGGTTGACCAACACCAACAGGAACGCTTTGCCCGTCCTTGCCACAAGTACCTACGCCGTTATCCAGTTTCATATCATTACCGATCATTTGTACTTTTGTTAAAATATCAGGGCCATTACCAATTAAGGTTGCCCCCTTGACTGGCGCACCAATCACACCGTTCTCGATCATATAAGCTTCGGATGTACTAAAGACAAACTTTCCTGATGTAATGTCTACCTGACCACCCGAAAAATGGACAGCATATAACCCTTTTTTTACCGATTTGATAATTTCATCGGGACTATATTTGCCATTGTCCATCATGGTATTTGTCATGCGTGGCATTGGCGCATATGCATAGCTTTGACGCCGACCATTCCCTGTGGACTTGGTATTCATTAAACGTGCATTTTGGCGATCTTGCAGATATCCAACTAAGATACCATTTTCAATCAGGGTTGTTCTTTGGCTAGGTGTACCCTCATCATCAAAAGTTAACGACCCACGACGATCAACCAAAGTACCATCATCAACCACGGTAACACCTGGTGCGGCAACAGGTTTACCTAATAAATCGCTAAACGCCGATGTTTTCTTTCGATTAAAATCGCCCTCCAGCCCATGTCCTATAGCTTCATGAAGTAAAACTCCAGGCCATCCAGCACCTAAAACAACAGTCATTTCACCTGCAGGGGCTGCTTGTGATTCAAGATTTACAATGGCTTGTCGCAAAGCCTCATCAACAGCATTCTTCCAAGAATTATTAGCTGTAAAAATTTTATAACCAACTCGTGCGCCAGACCCAAATGTTCCAATTTCTTGACGGGTGCCATGTGCGGCAATGATTGTAACGTTTAAGCGAACAAGTGGCCGGACATCCTGATACCAAGAACCATCAGCCCGAATAATATTAACAACTTGCCACGATCCTAACAATGAGCACATAACCTGCTTAACGCGGCTATCTTTTTGTCGTGCGTATTGGTCAATGTTTTTAAGAAGCGTTACCTTGTCTTGGGTTTTTAGGTCTGTTAATGGATTTGCTTCGGTATAAAGCAATTGGTTTGTTCGTGGTGGGTTCGGTGATATATTAACATTAGCGCTTGAAGAAATTGTTTCCACAGCTTTGCAAGCACGTTTTAGTGCTTGTTCGCTAATATCGCTGGAATGCGCATATGCCGCAACCTCACCAATAACGCGCCTTAGACCAAAACCATAACTAATATCAAAACTGCTATTTTTCAGTATGCCATCGTCCAAAGCAAAAACTTCGTTCTCGCGATATTCAAGAAATAACTCGCCATCCTCAGCGCTTTTTAAAGTGTTTTGCACATATTTTGTAGCTTGGTTCTTATCCAGGTTCTTAAAAAAAAGCTGATCGCTAAAAGAGAAGGGATGTGGCGACATAATAATTTCCTATTAGAAAGGGCACGTAAACTTTCATAAGCATATCGATTGTTGCGACACAAAGCCGCACCATTAAATGCCAATGTTAATCTACCTTGTTACAAATATAGCAGATTAATTATAAACAACAAGACAATCAGCCCAAGCATTTTCATATTTTCATGAACCAGCTAGACATTTGGTGGTTAACCGTCATAGGATAAAGCCGGTAGGCATCCAAAATTTTTTAAACTTTATTTTTTTCCTGTTGCTCTAATAAAATATAAATAATAAATGGTTATATGTTTAAGCATAATAATGCGGGTTGAAGGAACATTTTTCGATGTTTAAAAGGATTCTAAATTATTTTACATTTTTGGGCGTTTTATTGGCGGGCAATTTTGCCAATGCGCAACAACAAGTACAGCCATGGCAACTGAATCTTCCTTCTGCTGCATCGCCGCGCATGGAAGCATTGCATGATTTCCATGACTTATTATTAGTTATTATTATCTCGATTGTTATTTTCGTTTTAGCGCTTTTAGCTTTTACAGTTTTGCGATTCCGTGATAAACCGGGTCGTGTTCCATCTAAAACGTCACATAACACCCTCATCGAAATTATTTGGACTGTAGTTCCTGTCTTGATTTTAGTGGTTATTGCTATTCCATCGCTGCGTATTTTAAATCAATTTTACTCTATACCCAATTCAATGAGTGGTCAGGAAATAACTTTAAAAGCAATCGGCCATCAATGGTACTGGTCTTACGAATATCCAGACAGTCAGATTGCATTTGATGCTGTCATGATACCAGATGACAAGATAGGACCAGGTCAACGGCGACTTCTTGAGACGGACTTGCGCGTTGTCTTACCGGTTAATACACCAATTCGCCTTCAGACAACATCAATGGATGTTATTCACGCTTTTGCCGTTCCAGCTTTTGGCGTTAAAATCGATGCTGTGCCTGGCCGGCTGAATGAAACATGGATGACCATTACGCAGGAAGGTGTTTATTACGGTCAATGCTCGGAAATTTGTGGGACTGGTCATGGGTTTATGCCGATCACCATCGAGGCTGTATCTAAAGAAAAGTTTGATCAGTGGTTGGTCGAAGCAAAGAAAAAATTTGCAGCAAGCATACAACCCCAAATTTTAGTTTCATATCAGGAGATTCAATAACATGTCGCTCCATACAAGCTCCGTAAGTTCTGTGTCGCATTCGGCAAGTGATCATGACCACCATCCAACAGGATGGCGTCGGTTTTTGCTGTCGACGAATCATAAGGATATAGGTACATTATATATTATCTTTTCGATAATTGCTGGGGTTATTGGGGCAATATTTTCCATAATTATGCGTATGGAATTACAAGAGCCGTCGGTTCAATTTTTGTTAACAGCTGATGGTGCACCTGACGGGCAGTTGTGGAATACTATTATCACGGCGCATGGCTTGATCATGGTTTTTTTTGTTGTAATGCCTGCGTTAATTGGTGGTTTCGGCAACTGGTTCGTACCCCTGATGATTGGTGCCCCTGATATGGCTTTTCCCCGTATGAACAATATCAGTTTTTGGTTGTTGATACCATCTTTTCTATTATTGGTGGCTTCAGCTTTTGTTGATGGTGGGGCCGGTACTGGGTGGACCGTATATCCTCCTTTGTCTGGAAGTATTAGTCATTCAGGAATGGCTGTTGATATGGCTATTTTCTCACTACACTTGGCGGGTGTATCCTCGATACTAGGCGCAATTAACTTTATTACAACAATTTTTAATATGCGTGCGCCAGGTATGACGCTGCATAAAATGCCGCTATTCGCTTGGGCTATGTTGGTGACATCTTTTTTGTTACTACTTGCTGTTCCTGTTTTAGGGGGCGCAATTACTATGTTGCTGACGGATCGTAATTTTGGCACCCATTTTTTTGATCCAGCGGGCGGCGGTGATCCATTGCTATTCCAACATTTGTTTTGGTTTTTTGGTCATCCCGAAGTTTACATTATGATATTACCTGCTTTTGGCATCATTAGTCATATTGTATCTACTTTCTCGCGCAAACCTGTTTTCGGTTATTTAGGCATGGTTTATGCCATGGTTTCGATTGGTGTTATTGGTTTTGTGGTTTGGGCACATCATATGTTTACGGTTGGTTTGGATCTGACCACCAAAAAATACTTTACGATAGCTACCATGGTTATTGCTGTTCCGACGGGTGTTAAAATTTTTAGTTGGATTGCAACAATGTGGGGTGGTGCTATTCGTATAACAACGCCAATGTTGTGGGCATTAGGATTCATTTTCTTATTTACCGTTGGCGGTGTAACAGGTGTTGTTTTATCGAACGGCGGTATCGATACATATATGCATGACACTTATTATGTTGTGGCACATTTTCACTATGTCTTATCTCTAGGCGCTGTTTTTGCCATTTTTGCAGGCTTTTATTATTGGATTGGTAAAATGTCTGGGCGCCAGTCTAATGAAACGCTGGGCAAGATACATTTTTGGTTAACTTTTATTGGCGTTAACCTGACTTTTTTTCCAATGCATTTTCTTGGTCTTGCAGGGATGCCAAGACGTATTCCAGATTATGCAGATGTATATGCAGGTTGGAACTTTGTGTCATCAATAGGATCATATATATCTGGCTTGTCTGCCTTGTTTTTTATTTATGTCGTAATCCACACCTTGCGTAAGGGTAAGCCAGCTACCGATAATCCGTGGGGTGATGGTGCCGATACACTGGAATGGACTGTAAGTTCACCGCCACCATTCCATACTTTTGAAGAACAGCCGCGTGTAGCATAACATATGATGAACAGCCAATCATATCATGTTCAGGCATTAGAGAAAACCACCTTCGGTTCTCCAGCTGATTATTTTGCGTTGTTGAAACCAAGAGTGATGGTATTAGTTGTTTTTACTGGTATTGCCGGGTTGTTGGTTGCGCCCGGTTCAATTCATCCATTCTTGGCGGTTGTTGCTGTTTTTTGTATTGCGATGGCTTCGGGTGGTGCAGCAGCAATTAATATGTGGTATGAACAAGATATTGACCGTCTTATGTTAAGAACAAGTCAAAGGCCGTTGGTTAGAGGAGTAATTGCGCCTTCTGATGCGCTGGCTTTTGGCGTTGTTTTAAGTATATTTGCGGTTATGCTGATGGGCCTCGCCACCAATTGGGTTGCTGCCCTTTTACTGCTTTTGGCAAATTTGTTTTATGTTTTTGTTTATACGATATGGCTAAAAAGGCGAACACCTCAGAATATCGTTGTTGGAGGTGCAGCAGGTGCCTTTCCACCAGTGATTGGTTGGGTTGCTGTAACTGGTCAGATTGACGTAATCCCGCTTGTACTATTTGCTATTATTTTTCTTTGGACACCACCGCATTTTTGGTCGTTAGCCCTTTATCGGTCTGATGACTATAAAGCGGCGGGTATACCAATGTTACCTGTTATACACGGTTGGCGTGTGACTGTGTGGAACATTGTTTTTTATATGGGTATGTTAATTATTTTAACGTTATTGCCCTGGTTCCTTGATTTTGCGGGTGTTTTTTATGTGCTAACCACTTTGATTTTGGGAGGTTTGTGGTTTCTAGCCGCGTTGCCATTATTGTGGAATAAAAGTATAAGGCGCGCTAAAAATTCTTTTGCTATATCCATACTATACCTTTTTGCAATTTTTGCTGTACTTATCATTGATGTGCGTTTGATATGATCATGAAGAAAAACAATGCCAATATGGTATCGCAAGATATAATTCAGCTGCGGCGTCAACAACGGCGTAAGAATCTTTTTGTTCTATCGTTATTGTGTATAGTTATTATGCTGATTTATTGGATTACAATTATTAAAATATCTGGGGGTGGAAATTGACTGTACACCCTAATCGCCGAATGGTTTGGGTACTTTCAACAATTGTTGTTGGTATGCTAGGGCTTAGTTTTGCGGCTGTACCGTTTTATCGATGGTTTTGTCAGGTAACGGGTTTCGGCGGAACAACGCAGCGTGCGTTTTCTTCTGACCCTAATACAATAACGGATCATCTGATAAACATTCGCTTTAACGCAGATGTCAATCCGTCATTAAGTTGGGATTTTAAGCCAGTACTACTGCAAATGACAGTACCTATTGGTAAAACTGAGCTTGCTTTCTACCAGGCGACGAATCGGTCTAATGAATCATTGGTTGGGCAGGCGACCTTTAACGTTACACCTGATAAGGCAGGAATTTATTTTTCTAAGATTGCCTGTTTCTGTTTTGAAGAACAGATTCTTCGTGCCGGAGAGACAGTGGACATGCCAGTTAGTTTTTTCATAGATCCAGCTTTCTTAGATGATCCTAACATGAAAGACGTGACAAGTATAACATTATCCTATACGTTTTTTCGCGCACCAGACAATCGGCAGCCAACTGCTGCCGCTGGTTCTAGTCAACGACCACATTAAAACGAGGTTTGCACATGGGGTTAGCCACGCATACAACAAATCATAAACACCCATATCATCTGGTAAATCCAAGCCCCTGGCCGATTTTAGGTTCATTTTCTGCCGGGTTGTTGGCTGTCGGTGGGTTGCTTTATATGCATAATGTAACTCCGTGGCTTTTGTATGCCGGCGCTTTCATGGTTTTGTTGGTTATGTTTTTGTGGTGGCGCGATGTTGTTCATGAGTCGATCGTAGAAAAGGCCCACACCGATGTAGTTAAGATAGGCCTGCGTTTTGGTATGGTTTTATTTATAGCATCAGAAGTTATGTTTTTTGCAGCTTTCTTCTGGGCTTATTTTAATGCCAGCCTTTTCCCGACTGAAGCCATAGGAAGTGTTTGGCCACCTAAAGAGATTAAAACATTTGATCCGTTCGATTTGCCTTTAATGAACACGCTGATTCTGCTGTTATCTGGTACAACCGTTACCTGGGCTCATCATGCTATTATACACGGTGATCGTAAGGGCGCGTTACAGGGGTTGGCGGCAACCATAATTTTAGGACTGTTTTTTACCGTTGTGCAGGTTTATGAGTACACGCATGCGGCTTTTGGGTTTCGAGATGGTATTTATGCTTCAACCTTTTATATGGCAACGGGGTTCCATGGGGCGCATGTAATAATTGGAACAATATTTCTAATTGTTTGTTTCTTCCGTGCTTATAAAGGCCACTTTACGCCCGAAAGACATTTTGGTTTTGAGGCAGCAGCCTGGTATTGGCATTTTGTCGACGTTGTTTGGTTGTTTTTGTTTGTTGCGATCTATGTTACAGGTGCTGGAACGCCAGTGGCTCATTAATAGGGCTTTTGGTGAATGTCTGGTAAGGGAACGTCGGTTTTTATAAAAGGGTTGTTTTGCCGCTGTCCGCGTTGTGGGCAAGGTAAGATTTTTAAAGGCTTCTTAAAGCTTGAGTCTTCTTGTATATTCTGCCACCTCAATCTTAAGAATGCAGAAAATGGTGATGGCGCCGCTTTCTTTGTTATATCCATTGTTGGCCTTCTAACAGCTTCGTTGGCTTGGATATTGGAAGAAACAGCATCCCCATCTTTGTGGGTTCATTATTTGATCTGGTTTCCCTTTATTATTGTCACGTCTTTACTGCTGTTACGTCCGGCTAAATCAATACTTATATCATACCAATATTACTATCAGCCTCACTTGTTTGAGGGAGATTAATCAAAATGGCTAAGAACCAAATGCCTGCTTGGGTTATGTTTTGTTTTGTAGCGATCTTTTTAAGTTTAGCTGCTTGGCAATTCTATCGGTTGGATTGGAAAGAAAATTTAATACATGAGCGTCAAGAAAGATTAGCGGCAGATTTAATAACACCTCCATTTCTTGAAAAAAAGCCCGAAGAATTGTCGTTCCGCCGAGCGGTTATTGAAGGGTATTTTGATCATCAGCACGAAATGTATTTAATTGCCGCTTCAGTTAGTGGCAAATCAGGATATCATGTTTTTGTTCCATTTCGATTGCTTGATGGCTCGGTTATTATTGTTAATCGAGGTTGGGTTCCGCCCGAACGCAGAGATCCATCAACAAGACAAGCAGATATTAGTAACGAAAAAGTAACAATTAAGGGTATTCTACGTACGGGCATGCAACAAGGATTATTTGTGCCCGATAATGTACCGGCTAAAAACATGTGGACATGGGTGGACCTGCCCGCCATGATTCAATATGCGGGGATTGATCAATACATTGCAACCAAAATTTACATGGATATTGATGCTGGTAACAGTGAATGGCCTGTTGGTGGTCAAGTGCCATTGACGATTGTAAATAATCATCTTGAATATGCGATAACATGGTTGTTAATGGCGGTGCTGATAGCGATTTTATATCGTTTTCACAGGCGGCTGCGCAAACCAGTTTAAAATTAGGATATAATATTAATAATGAATGATAGAACATCACCCAAGAATCCCTATCAACAGCTTGAGGAAATTTTCCGGCAAGTAGCCTTATTTCAAGAAGTGATCCAGATTCTTGACTGGGATACAAATACCATGATGCCTGTCAAAGCTGCGGTTGGTCGTGGTCAACAAGAAGCTTTTCTAAAAGTTAAATTACACCAATGTTTAACAGATCCGCGATTGGTTGATTTGTTGGATAAAGCAGAAAGTCAGAAACATCACTTAACCAATTGGCAACAAGCAAATCTGCGTGAGATGCATTCTCATTGGTTGCGTGCCAGCGTATTGCCCGATGAATTGGTTCATCGATTAGCGGTTGTTAGCAATAATTGTGAAAAAAAATGGCGTATAGCAAAGAAAGAAGCTAATTTCTCCCTTGTACAGCATGAATTGGCAGAATTGATTGTATTAACCAAAGAAGAAGCTTCTATCAAAGCTGACAAGCTGGGATGTAAGCCGTATGAGGCCTTAATATCACAATACGAGCCAGGAATGCAAATGGAGCTACTAGACCGTATATTTGATGACTTGGCAGAGTTTTTACCCCCAGCTATTGATCAGATTACCGCACGTCAATCCCCCACACTTAGGTCGTCAATCAACCATATGATGCCAATTGAACAGCAAGATATTTTGATTCGGGCTGTTATACAAAAAATGACCTTTGATTTTCAGCAGGGACGTGTTGATCAATCTCTTCATCCATTTTCTAGCAGTTCACGAGATGATATGCGTATTACAGTTGCGTTCAAAGAGCATGATTTTATCGCTGCACTAATGGCAGCTATTCATGAAATTGGGCACGCTTTCTATGAAGCAGGATTGCCCGAGGCCTGGCGTTACCAGCCTGTAGGCTTGGCTCGTGGTATGGCACTGCATGAAAGCCAGTCATTAATTTGGGAAATGATGGTAGCACGCACTACTTCATTTTGGGATTTTATGACAACACAAATGACACAACATGCCCCTAAATTACTGACGCCAATCAATTTAAGTGCGTTGGTTGATTCAGTTACGCAGGTACGTCCTGGTCTTATCAGGGTAGAAGCTGATATGGTTACATACCCACTACATATTATCTTAAGATATTGGATTGAGCGTGCTTTATTTTCCAATCAATTAGCAGTTCACCAAATACCCGAAGTATGGAATACGTATCAAAAACAATTATTAGGGGTATTACCTACTTCGGATCGTGATGGTTGTTTACAAGATATTCATTGGTATTCAGGGTCATTTGGTTATTTTCCAACCTACACTTTTGGTGCTTTAATTGCAGCACAGCTCTTTGAAACAGCTATAAAACAAATGCCAACATTGTTGCAAGACATTCAGCAGGGTAATTTTCATATATTACGTAGCTGGCTTACACAAAATGTCCACCAGCAAGCTTCATCTGGTTCGACCGAACAGATATTGAAAAACGTGACGGGTCAGGGCTTGTCAACAGCGGCTTATAAAAGGAATGTTAAGCAACGGTATCACATATGATTAATAAATCTGCGACAAAAGCAAATGTTTTCTTACCAGAAACCAATGACAATATACGTATTACAAGATTGGCAAATGGCCTTAGAATAGCCACTGATACCATGCCCCAGTTCCAAACAGTTTCTGTTGGTGTTTGGGTTAATGTTGGTACCCGCCATGAACCGCATGATCAAAATGGGATAGCACATTTATTAGAACACATGATGTTCAAAGGTACCATCAAACGCTCTGCCCAGGATATTTCAGCCGAGATTGAAGGTGCCGGGGGGCATATGAATGCCTATACTTCGCGTGAGAATACGGCTTATTATGTGCGTCTACTTGGTGAAGATCTGCCAGTGGCGGTTGATATTTTATCTGATGTCTTACAGCATTCCACATTACCAGACGTCGAACTTGAACGTGAGCGTACCGTAATTTTGCAAGAACTTGCCCAGGTTGAGGATACCCCTGATGATATTGTTTTGGATTACTTTCAGCAAACTGCCTATCCAGAACAAACGATTGGTCAACCAATCTTGGGTTTAAGTGAAGTCATTCAACAAGTTAGTCGCCAGCAAATTTCTTCGTATCAAAAAAAACATTATATAGCCCCTAATTTATTGTTGGTTGCAGCTGGCAATGTACACCATGAATCCTTTGTCGACTTGGTTCAAAAAACTTTTCAGTACCTAGAGAAGGGAAGCCTTTCATCGATCAATAAAGCTCTGTACCTTGGGGGTGATTGCCGTATAGAACGTCCTTCCGAGCAGACCCACCTTGTTCTTGGATTTCAAGCGCCCAGCTACCATGATGATGATTTTTATGCCTTACAGTTGTTAAGCAGCGTTCTGGGGGGCGGCATGTCTTCAAGGCTTTTTCAAGAGATCCGCGAGAAAAGAGGGTTGGCTTATAATATCCACAGTTTTACTGCTTCATATGCTGATAGCGGGTTGTTAGGGGTTTATGCGGGTACAGGTGCGCAGCAGGCAGCTGAAACTATAAAAATTATACTGGAGCAAATTCTGCAATTAACTTGTCATATATCAGAAGACGAGTTGCAGCGCGCAAAACGACAATTAATTGCTGGTATTCGTATGTCACAGGAAAGTGTTTCTGCGCGGTGTGAACAACTTGCACAACAAATCCTAAGCTACGACAATCCTTTAAACAAAAAAGTTATCGAAGATATCTTGCTGCAAACGACCGTTGAAGACCTGCGAAATCTGCTGGTACAGATTTTAAAAACACCACTTACATTTACCGCACTTGGTACAAAAGTTCGTAAGCTGCCAAAATATCATTCCCTTCAACAACAGCTTGGGGGTGGGAATAGCAGTGCTGCTGAAAGCTAGGAATATATTAGGCATGCCCAAAATCGGGGGCTAATTTACTGACAGAAATGCCAATACGTTCTACGGCTGATGACCATTTCTCATCAACATTAAGAGTGTTAAAAACAAGCGAGTCATCGGCTTGCGCAGCTAACCAAGCATTTTCCTGCAGTTCTTTTTCCAATTGGTGTGCGCCCCACCCGGTATAACCAAGCGATAAAAGACTTTTCTTAGGCCCCTTATCGTCAGCTATGAGCTTTAATATTTCTAGCGAGGCGGTTAATCCTAATTGATTATTTACCCTGATCGTTCCTGTTTCTTGATAATCAAGAGTATGTAATACAAATCCACGGTTTGCCTCAACCGGTCCACCAAAATGAATTGGGCGTTTCACAGGCTGATGTTTGGCGATTTTTAATTGATCCAGAATGTCATGAAAGGTAATAGTTTTGATGTGGCGATTGATAATTAATCCCATGGCTCCTTGATCATTATGCACACAAATATAAACGACGGCTTTATTAAATCTGCCATCCTGCATCTGTGGCATGGCGATAAGAAGTTGGCCATTTAGATACCCGGTATTATTCAAATACTTCATGCACGCTCCGCTTCATGATACGTCCAAGCTTAATTATACCATAAATGAAATAAAGAAAAAATTACAAGTTTAGACTTTGATAAAGTCAACAGCATCATAAATATATCTTGACCTATTGCTTCTGAAGCTATCCCTTATATGTTAGGATATTATTTTTTACGTATGCGGTTTTTATTATGGTTAGGGTTATGCTGTTTGTAGGAAATTTAATCATTCAAGGCTTGCTGTTGGTTATGTTTTTTATCCAAACCGCTACAGCACGCCATACGGATTGGTTTTCACAGCCTTATAGCCAAGTTCGCTTGATCGCTAGTGCTGATGAACCGCACAGCAGCAATATTTTATTAGCCATTGAGATGCGTCTTAATGATGGCTGGAAAACTTATTGGCATAGTCCTGGTGCGGCTGGTCTTCCCTTAACTATTGATTGGAAGAATTCAGAAAATGTTGCTTTCATGAATATTGTTTGGCCAACACCAGAACGACATCAATTATTAGGTTTTGATACTTTTGGTTATCAGCAGCATATTGTTTTTCCAATTGATTGGGCGCCAATAAACCCAAAAGTACCTGTTATCATTCGGCTTAAGGCGGAATACATGATTTGCAAAGATGTATGTATACCCTATCAAGAAGACATAGAATTTTTGCTGCCAACACCAGAAAGCACATTCGAACAGGAAAACACTTTTGATATTGAAGTTTTTGGCCTAATAGAACGTTTTCGTAATCAAGTGCCAATACCAGTTACTGATTCGTCAATTGAAGTTCTAGATATTGCTGTTAGTCGAGGGTTAAATCAGGACACCCTAAATTTAGTACTAATGTTAAAAGATGCAAATATCCCAGCATATGATGCTGTTGTTGTTGTGAATGGTGCTGTCATTTCCGATCGTCCTCAATTAAGTCAATTAGGGCAGGGGCGTTTGCACATTTCAATTCCTATTATTGATGCTATTACAACAAAACCAACTTTTTTAGACAATCAAAGCAAGGTAAACATAACATTATTGCCGGCGGGACAGCGCGGGTTAGAAATAATAAAAGAAGTTAAGGATATTGCTGTTATCAATGATCAGATGATCAACAATTCAGAAAACAGTGTCAGTATATGGTATTTTATATTGGTGGCACTGCTTGGTGGTTTTATTTTAAATGTGATGCCATGTGTTTTACCGGTTTTATCACTTAAATTAATAAACCTGTTTCAGCACAAAGAAACATCCTACCGCAACATAAGACTATCTTTTCTGGCTACGGCTGCTGGAATTTTGTTTTCATTTGCCACTTTGGCTGGATTTTTGATTATACTTCAAAAATCCGGGCAGGCAATTGGCTGGGGGATCCAATTCCAAGAACCTATTTTTATCGCTTTGCTTGCCTTTATTATTCTTTTCTTTGCGGCTATTATGTGGGATTGGGTTCAGCTGTCGGGGCCAAGTTTTAATATAACTTTACAGAGAGGCCAGAAAGCCCGCGCACCATCTTTTGCACAGTCTTTCAGCACGGGGTTTCTAGCAACGCTGATGGCTACGCCATGTTCTGCGCCCTTTGTGTCAACGGCAGTTGGCTTTGCTTTGTCTCAGGAATCTTTAATATTGCTATTAATTTTGTTGTTTATGGGTGTTGGGTTAGCTATGCCATATATATTAGTCGCTGCTTTTCCTGCTATCGCGCACTGGTTACCCAAACCTGGACGGTGGATGGTAACAGTTAAGAATCTTATGGGACTTTTATTGTTGTTTACTGTTGGTTGGCTGGTTTGGATTTTATTTGCGATGATAGATGGGCATTGGGTGGCATATATTATCATGCTGCTATCTGCCACCCTAATAATGTTAGGAATAAAAAAACGGTATTATAACGGTAACTCTAACCTTACCCTTATCCTAGCTATATTGTTGCTTGTGATGCCTGCTTTAATATGGACAGCCTGGAACGCTCCAGAAAAAGACACGCAGCTATTATCTGATAATACCGGTTGGGTTGCTTTTAATGAACATGATATCCCTGGTTTGGTGGCACAGGGTAAAACGGTTTTTGTTGATGTTACAGCTGCTTGGTGTTTAACCTGTATTGCCAATAAAAAATTTGTTTTAGAAGACCCTTCTATCATTGAAGCACTACAACAAAAACATGTTATTGCCATGCGGGCTGATTGGACAAAACCTGATAATCAAATACTTGAATACCTTAAAAAACTAGGCCGATTTGGCATACCAATGAATGTTGTTTATTCCCAACATTTGCCAACTGGCCATGTTTTCCCCGTATTGCTGGATATCAATGATGTGCGGCAATATTTGCTTTCCAATTAATATTTGATTTTTAGCTTCACAAGGATTTAAGGGTTAATTCTTCAATACCGCGATTGGCAAGTTGATCGGCCCTTTCATTATCAGGATGACCTTGGTGGCCGCGTATCCAATGCCAGGTAACTTGATATTCTTCATTTAAAGCATCAAGCTCTTGCCAAAGATCACAGTTTTTTACGGGTTTATTACCTGCATTGCGCCAGCCTTTTTGGCGCCACCCTCGAATCCATTCGGTGATCCCTTTTTTAACATATTGGCTGTCTGTATATATGTGAACGGGGATATTGCGCCGTAAAGCACTTAGGCCCTGAATGGCAGCTGTTAATTCCATACGGTTGTTGGTAGTCAGGGCGGCACCACCCCATAATTCTTTTTCTTGGTCTTGATAGCGTAACAAAACGCCCCAGCCACCGGGGCCGGGGTTACCACGACAAGCACCATCTGTAAAAATTTCAATAACTTTTTTTTGTGTCGACGACATTTAAAAAAATTTTACTTTAAATTGACTAAATTTAACGAATCAGCTTCTTTAAACTACAGCATATACAAATAGTGTATGCTAATAAACACAAAATACCAAACGCGTTAACCTAATACAAGAAAAGAGAAACAACAATGATATTAAGGTCCTTACAAAAGGTAACTGTATTAATGGCAGCCAGTTTGTTTTTGACAACGAACGCTTTTGCTGGAAGCCCCAAAGCTACGGCAGCAGCAGATGCTGAACCAACACATAGGTCGGGTTTTTATGTAGGTGTCCAGGGCGGGTTAAATATGTTTAACAATAATAAAACTACCGGCCCACTTGGTTTTTTTGACTATAAGGTTGGTTACGATAAAGGCTTCACATTTGGCGGTTTTGCTGGATATGATTTTGGCAAGTTTTTTCGTGCTGAATTAGAATTTACCTATAAACAGGCAGAAATCGACTCATTAAAAACTTCGTTCCTGGGCTTACCTATTAATTTGCCTATTCAAGGGAAAGTTAAAAACCTGAATGTTATGGCAAATGCTTACTTTGAGTATCCTGTCAATAGCTTAATTACTCCCTATGTTGGTGTTGGGCTAGGTATGGCCCAAATTCGCGGCACAGGACTTACTTTAAATCTTCCGATTATTGGTCAAAAAAGAAATGTTCAGGATACGGTATTTGCCTATCAGTTGATCGCGGGTGTTGGTTTTAATGTGACCGATCATGTTACCATTGGCATGGATTACCGATTCGTCGATACTTTAAAGGGCAGATTTGAATTAAAGGATGTGTTTTTAGGTTTTGACGCTCCGTTTAAAATGAAGCTAAATAGCCATAATTTTATGGTTAATGTACGCTATAATTTTTAGATCTGTAGGAATATATTAATACTAAAAAAGCCTGGATTTTATTCAGGCTTTTTTGTTTTAAGTTGTACGCGGTAATTTTATTAGGAATGTGCGTTCATTGTACGCGGTAATTTGAAGTGAACATGCTCTTCTGTTACCTTGACTTCTTCAATTGATACCGAAAAATGTTCGCGGCAGGCTTCGATTACCTCTTCGACCAAAATTTCCGGTGCTGATGCCCCAGCTGAAATTCCAAGTTTTTTGGTACCTGCCAACCATGACCAATCAATATCGGTAGCCCGTTGAGCTAAAGTTGCTTTGGGGCAGCCGGCAGATTTAGCAACTTCCACCAAACGCATCGAGTTTGACGAATTAGGTGCACCAATAACAATAAAAGCGTCGCATTCGGCGGCAATAGCTTTCACCGCTTGCTGCCTGTTTGTTGTTGCATAACAAATATCTTCTTTCTTTGGTCCAAAAATTTTGGGGAAACGACGTTTAAGCACCTGAATGGTTTCTGCCGCTTCATCAACCGACAATGTAGTTTGTGTAATATAGGCAAGCTCGCCAAACGGAACTTCAACCTTTTCAGCATCAGATGGGCTTTCAACAAGGGTTATCGAGCCATTAGGCAGCTGCCCCATCGTGCCAATAACTTCTGGATGGCTTTTGTGCCCGATCAGCAGAATATGACGTTTGGCTTGAAAATGACGCTCAGCCTCACGGTGTACTTTGCTTACAAGGGGGCAGGTAGCATCTAAATAAATCATTTTACGTTGTTCGGCCTGGGCTGGTACCGATTTTGGAACACCGTGTGCTGAAAAGACAACGGGGCGGTTATCGGGCACATCGTCAAGTTCTTCAACAAAAATAGCCCCTTTTGCTTCAAGCGATTCAACGACGAATCGGTTATGAACAATTTCATGACGAACATATACCGGTGGGCCATAATCTGAAATTGCCTTTTCAACCGTTTGAATAGCGCGTTCAACCCCAGCACAAAAACCCCTTGGCGATGCTAACATAATGGTTAAAGGGCGTTTTTTCATTTATTCCTCAATTCTTTTTTTAAAAGCAAACACCAGGCTTGCTGAATTATAAAATGCCATAATTAATAGACTATTTTAATAAATGCTAATCTAATAATTTTTTTATCAATCGGCAAGGGGTGGTTTTTGAAAGCAATTGACAATTTTCGTCTTTCTAGGACAAAAAAGTTAATTTCATCATTGACTTTTCGGCGATATAACGGTGACAATACCGCATACGCCATGTCCATATCTTATATAATAAATCGGATTTTTTGCATGCATAACATACGAAATTTTTTTGTTAAGCGCCTTATAAATGGCATCGCCCGAAAAGGCAATATTTTGAAGACCATAGTGCCGACTGTTTTGGTTGCGGGTATTGCGGTGTCGTGTTCGTCGAATAAGCAAAATGAGATAACCCGTGTTGATGCTTGTCCAGCACTTATTATCCCAACCGAAGTAGCCAATGTAACCCGTTATGATGGGCGTGATAATGGTTTGGCAAATATTGTATATGATGCAAAAATTGTTCCAACCAACATTTCCTGTGATTCGCAAAATAACGAGGTAATAGCAAATATCACGCTGCGATTTGCCGTGCAGCAAGGCAAGGCATACAACAGCAAAGATAAAACAAGTTTATCCTATTTTGTTGCAGTGGTTGATGATAATGACAATGTTTTATCGCGCCAAATTCTTGAACTACGGGTTGTTTTTGCCAAAAATAAAGAGTTTTTGGGCATTGAAGATCAGATAGAACAACGTTTTTCGGTGACTGACGCGAAACTTCCCCGATCATACCGCGTGGTTATTGGGTTTGTACCAAATTCCATTGAATTACAGCGTCTTGGGCTTTAACAAATTACCAACACCAAGCAAAATCTGGCCTTACATTTTATATTTCTTTATATTTATTGCCAGCCATTTGATGGTGGCATGCGGTTTAAAATGTTGGGGTAAATTATCACGCTAGACAATATATACCATATTATGTTACAAGCCGCTTGGATTGTACCATGTTTTTCAATGGTTTGCTTAAGTTAAAGAGGGATTTTATGAATATTGGTTGGAATATCAGCAAATTAACAGCAAAAATAATATTATCATTTTTGGTTGTTTATACATCATCTTTGGCGCAGGAAACAGTTGCCCCCAATAATGCAACACCGACAACCGTGGTTGAGCGTGAACATGACGAGGTTCCAGGTGTTGTTGTAAGAATTGTCGAGCTCAAGCGCACAGCCAATAACACCGTTACCTTAAGGTGGGCATACCGTAATACGGGCAGTGATGCTGTTGAGTTACATAGATCGGGTGATTATTACGCGCTGGCTGACAAGCATTATCTGTTGGATATGGCAAATAAGAAACAGTATTTTGGCATTCAACAGAATGGTGATCCGCTAGGTCGCAAGCATGGATATGAAGTCATGCTTGATCCGGGTAAAGAATATGTAATGTGGTTGCGTTTTCCGGCACCACCAAGCAATGTTGATAAAATTGATGTTTACATTGACCGTGTTAGCGAACCGTTTGAGGCCGTACAAATTACGAAATAGTCTTAATCAACAAAGCGTTTTGTGGTTTTATGCGTGTGAAGGGTTGGTGTTTGATGAAATATTGGATATCCTTGCTGTTTTCTGTATTTCTTTTGTATAGCCCAGCATTTGGGCAATTATCAACGGATGATACGTTGGAAAACCCCGACCTGGTGGCGATACCAAAAAATCTGGATAGAAAAGTTGGTGATATTTCGTTTCATATCAGTGATATTTACTTTAATGTCGTCGATGTACGTATAGAAACTTCTTCCATATCAAGCGATGCCCGTGAACTAGCTGGGTCAACTGGTGAAATTAAAGTAACCGAGAGTGATACAGAATTAAAAATTGAGATTATCGGTGATATTTTATTTGATTTTAATAAGGCAACATTGCGTTCTTCAGCAGAAGAAACCCTTAATAAAATTGCCAAATTTCTAAATGGGCGCAAGGTATCCCTGATACGGGTTGAGGGGCATACTGATTCGGTTGGATCTGCCGATTATAACCAGCGGCTTTCCGAACAGCGGGCTGAAACGGTTAAGAATTGGCTTGAAAATAATTTAGAGATCGAGCCAACCATAACAACCGTTGGGCACGGGCCACGTAAACCTGTTGCGCCAAACACGATGCCGAATGGGGCTGATAATCCGGAAGGCCGCCAGAAGAACAGACGGGTTGAAATTTTTATTCCCAAAAAATAGAGGTGGCGTGGGTAATCGTTTGGTCGCTTTTTGATCATTTTCAATGATTAATCAACGGGTTCACAAGACCTATTGACGGCAAGACAAAATTACTGAATTCTATTAGCTATGTAAAAACGCGCGGAAGAGATCACAGCTGTGACGCCGAAGGAGCAACCGCCCCGGAAACTTTCAGGCAAAAGGACCGCCGTTTTATAAGACTCTGGAAAGTAGGGTTTATCCCTCACCGACGAAGTAAATCAGTCAAACGAACTGGTGAATCTTTCAGGTTTCCCGACAGAGGGGGCTAAAGGGCTTATAAAGCCTTTGGACCTTACTTTTGAAAGGATAAGAAAGATGTCGTCCTTGCATCCTGAATTGCAGCGTACTGCTTTATATCAATTGCATATGGAATTGGGGGCCAAGATGGTCCCTTTTGCGGGGTACTTAATGCCGGTGCAATATCCGGCTGGCATTATTGCCGAACATCATCATACCAGAAATAAAGCTAGCCTTTTTGACGTATCGCATATGGGGCAAATCAAGATTACTGGAAAACCAGTTGCACAGCTTGCTCGGTTGCTGGGAAAGCTAGTACCAAGTGATATTTCAGCTCTTCAGGTTGGGCGCCAACGTTACACTGTTTTCACGAATAAGCAGGGTGGTATTGAAGATGATTTGATCGTTGCTAATCTTGGCGATAGCCTATATTTGGTGGTTAATGCTGCTAACAAGCATGCAGATTACGAAATGTTGCAAAAAAAATTAGGTGCAGATTGCCAGGTTACCATGCTTCAGAATATGTCGTTACTTGCGGTACAAGGACCAATTGCCGCCGATATTTTACAAAGATTAGGTGCGGATCTTCGGCGTCTGCCTTTTATGGGTTGTCAACACGTGGAATTAGCTTCTATACCATGTTTTATTGCGCGATCTGGATATACCGGCGAGGATGGTTTTGAAATAGCAGTCGCCAATAAAAGTGCCTTAACCTTGGCAAAATTATTATTGAATTTTGAACATGTAAAACCCGCAGGATTGGGGGCTCGGGATACATTAAGGTTAGAGGCTGGTCTTTGTTTGCATGGACAGGACATTACAAGCTTGACAACGCCTGTTCAAGCGGGTCTTGAGTGGGTTATATCCAAGAACAGACGTCAAACTCAAAGTTTTCAAGGGTCTTTAGTGATATTAGAACAATTAACCAAGGGAACGCCAGATAAATTGGTAGGACTTAGGTTAAGCGGCCGGTTGCCGGCACGTCAAGGAAGCCCTGTTTTGGATCAACAAGGACAAATAATCGGTACGGTTACCAGTGGTACTTTTTCGCCTACCCTAGAACAGCCTATTGCTTTTGGTTATGTTAATCAGGCTTTTTCAAAATCTGGTCAGGAAGTAATCGTTCAGGTACGTGATCAAAAAATTACGGCAATTGTAACCAAGCTTCCCTTTGTATCTCATCGTTATTATCGCATCTAAGGTTATACCAGAAAGGAACATTACAAAATGGCAAAAAAAACTTATTATACCATAGAGCATGAGTGGATTGAAGTAGAACAAAATATTGGTACGGTCGGTATTACAGACTATGCCCAAAAGCAATTGGGTGATGTGGTTTTTGTTGAATTACCATCCCTTGGCAAAAAAGTTATTCAGGGCAAGGATATGGCCGTTGTTGAATCGGTTAAGGCAGCAAGCGAAGTTTATGCACCAGTAACAGGTGAAGTAACTGCAATTAACCAAGACCTTAGCAAGCAACCAGATCAGGTTAATAAAGATCCAACAGGGAAGGGGTGGTTTGTTAAATTGCGTCTTAGTAACCCAACCGAACTTTCCAAGTTGATGGATTTAGCTGCATATCAAAAATTTATTAAAGGTCTTTCCTAATGCGTTATTTGCCTCTTTCTGAAAATGATCGCCAAAAAATGTTAGCGCGTATAGGCGTTAACTCAGTTGATGATTTATTTAGCCATATTCCAGCTGATTTGCGCTTAAAAAAGCCGCTTGATTTACCCAAACATAAAGGGGAGATAGATGTTCAACGACATATGGAAAATCTTGCCAACCAAAATATTGGTGCTGGCAAGGCGTTAATGTTTTTAGGCGGCGGGGCATATTACCATAATATTCCCGCGGCAGTTGATTATATCATTCAACGCGGTGAATTTTTAACTTCGTATACTCCATACCAACCCGAACTTGCCCAGGGTACGTTACAATATCTGTTTGAATTTCAAACCCAGGTGGCAATGATTACCGGTATGGAAGTTGCTAATTCATCGATGTATGATGGGTCAACAGCTACGGTTGAAGCCGTGATGATGGCGTGCCGTATAACTAAGCGTCAAGAAGTGATTGTTTCTGCCAATTTGCACCCACATTACGCCGAGGTTATTGATACACACGCACAATTTACTGGTTTTAGAATAAGACAAATCGAAGGAGCTGTTTTAGGTCGAAAAAGCGAAAAACTAGCCCGTTATGTTGATGATCAGGTTTCATGCGTTGTTGTACAAACACCTGATTTCTTCGGTAATATTAATGATTTTACGGAATTGGCCGAGCTATGTCATAAGAAAGGTGCTTTGCTCATTGTTGTTGTGACAGAGATTATTTCCTTGGGATTACTTAAATCACCTGGTGAAATGGGTGCTGATATTGTTGTAGGTGAAGGTCAATCACTTGGTAACCCATTATCGTTTGGTGGTCCATATGTTGGACTATTTACCACACGTGAAAAATATATTCGTCAAATGCCAGGTCGTTTAGTAGGACAAACTGTCGATGCTGATGGTTGCCGCAGCTGGGTATTAACATTATCAACCCGCGAACAGCATATCCGGCGTGAGAAGGCGACCAGTAGTATCTGTACAAATTCAGGCCTGTGTGCACTGGCTTTTACAGTTCATCTGTCGTTATTGGGTGAAGATGGCTTTCGTAAATTAGCGCGCCTTAACCATGCGCGTGCTAGTTACTTAGCTAAAAAACTAGCGGGTATTCGGCCATTACATCTATTAAACGAAACATTTTTTAATGAATTTACGATTACATTACCAAAATCTGCTTATGATGCTGTCGAACATATGGCCAGGTTAGGTATCTTGGGTGGGGTGCCTATAAACCGTTTTTATAATAGGCAAGATACAGAATTTGCGCGCAGTCTTTTAGTTTGCGCGACTGAAATGAATTCGGAAGAAGACATCGATATGTTTGTTAAAGCAATGCGGGAGCATGTTTATGAATAACCACCAAAGCGGCGATATTAAAAAAACCATCAGCGGTAACCGTGGATTGAAGATCGAAGAACCACTTATTTTTGAACAAGATAATCCGGGAATAAGCGGTGTGGATATACCAGATGTTAAAATCGAAACAAATCGCCTTGGCGGGTTAGTCAGCGATCGGAAAATTGGGTTGCCAGGGTTATCCGAATCACAAATCGTGCGCCACTATACACGACTAAGCCAAAAAAATTATGCCATTGATGCCGGTATTTTTCCGCTTGGTTCATGCACCATGAAGCATAACCCAAGGCTAAATGAGAAAATGGCACGGTTACCTGGGTTGGTTGATCTTCATCCGCTTCAGCCGATTTCAACAATTCAAGGGGCACTTGCCATTATACGGCAACTATCTGATTGGTTGCAACAGCTAACCGGCATGGCTGCGGTTGCTATGTCGCCTGCAGCGGGTGCGCATGGTGAACTTTGTGGAATGATGTCTATTCAGGCCGCTTTACGCGATCGGAATGAAAAAAGAAACCGCGTTCTGGTGCCCGAGTCGGCTCATGGAACAAATCCTGCTACGGCTTCTGCATGTGGGTTTCAGGTTGATTCAGTGCCGGCGACTGCAAAAGGCATTATGGATATTGATATTTTCAGATCTAAATTGGGTCCTGATGTTGCGGCAATCATGATTACCAACCCAAACACATGTGGTTTATTTGAGACAGATATTGTTCAGATAGCCAAAGATATCCATGAAGCAGGTGGGTATTTATATTGTGATGGAGCTAATTTCAATGCAATAGTTGGGCGTGTTAGACCAGGAGATCTTGGCATTGATTGTATGCATATCAATTTACACAAAACATTTTCAACACCACATGGTGGTGGTGGGCCTGGGAGCGGGCCTGTTGTCCTAGCCGATTCATTAGCCCATTATGCACCCTTGCCACTTTTAAGTATACGGTCTGGACAGTTCCAGCTTATTGAAAGAGGGGCTAAGACAAAATCTTTTGGACGATTAAAAGCTTTTCACGGCCAGATGGGTATGTTTATTCGTGCTTTAACCTATATTCTTAGCCATGGTGCGGACGGCTTATGGCAGGTGTCGGGCGATGCGGTGCTTAATGCCAATTACATTAGGGCATCCTTGGAACAAGATATGTCTGTTGCCTTTCCGGGGTATTGCATGCACGAAGCCTTATTTAGCGACCAATTTTTAGCAGATACAGGCGTAACTACGCTTGATTTTGCAAAAGCACTGATTGACGAAGGCTTCCATCCTATGACCGTTTATTTTCCATTGGTGGTACATGGTGCGATGTTAATAGAACCAACAGAAACAGAAAGTTTAGCCAGCCTTGATCAATTTATTGCCAGTATGAAGGGGCTCGCTGCACAGGCAAAAACCGGAAATTGGGTTGGTGCCTTTAAGCAAGCCCCTGTTTTTACGCCGCGCCGCAGGTTGGATGAAACATTGGCAGCCCGCCAGCCAATTTTAAAGTGGAGCCCATCAGATCTTAAGGATAAAAAATAGTATATTTATTGATGGAATTGACTTTTGGGCTGCTTTTAGATTAGGATGCCCCCTGAAGTTTGGTTCTTGATAAACAGGAGGACATATTGTTCAAAGCCATTACCCAATCTCTAGCACCAGTTTTTAAGATTCTTTTTGCCTTAGTTGTTGTTTTGGGTGTATCAGCCCAAGCGCAACAACAGGCTGACATTGCCCGTGAACTTGATAAATTGCCGGTTTTCAAGTTATTGGTTGAAAAACACCCCGAAATTCGCGATCAAATTGTTAAGGATGTTACCTTAGTTGCACAAGGTGGTGCCGAGGGTAGCGCAGCACAATTGCGTCTTAACGCCCTTATTCAAAGTTATTTTGGTCGTTATGCCGCAAAATCAAGTGATGCAAGTATCGTTGACTTTATTAACCAGTTCTTGGCCATGCTGGACCATGTAAAAGTTAAAAATCCGGCTGCATGCCGTGACTTGGCAACAGGTCAGGGGGCAAGTGCCGCTCAGTCTTTTGAACCAGCGTTAACCGTGAAATTGATGGATTCAATGGCACAAGTTATTCAATCTGCTATAACCACTCCACAATCTGCCCCTGATCTTGAGTGGGCGCAGCCACGGTTAATTAAGGTTATGCAAGAACTGTTTGCCAAGAACGATCCCAATTTTACGGTTGATTTCTTCTCTACTGAAACGCCACCAGCGAATATATGCTATTCAATTGGTCTGATTTACCGCACAATCCAAGAAACATTACCAAAAGAAGAAGTTGGAAAAGTTTTGCGTGCCATGCTTGGTTCCATGGCCGAGTAACACCAGCGGCTTTTTTGGTCGTTATTTTTTAGATATTGAACAGGCCCTTGTTTGGGCCTGTTTGTTTTTTCTGCTCTATGTTTTCGAGTCAGTAGCCATTAAGTAAAAAATCAAATCTAATGGATCACAAATGATATCTTGTTGCTGGAGTGCCGCTTGCAACTGACCCCGAATAATGGATTGGTGATGCCAGAAATGGTTTAACCATTGGTTGTTTTCATAGGCAAAAACCCGTCCATCTTGAAATTCTATGGTATTGTTCGTTTGGTACCAGGCTAAAGCCTGTTTATTTAAAAAATTAATCCAAAAATCATCAAGAATATTAATCGCACTTGCGGTATTGTCGAAATTTGTGTGAAAAATATGCGTCAAGCTGGCGGGGGGCATTCCTATTTTAGCTAATCTAAACGCCATAAATGATTGGCGGCAATCACGTGATTAATAGTTGCATGAACAGAACCATAGGGTAATTTAATATCTTTGAAATAATCATCACTGCGCATCTTACAAATAGCTTTTAGAATGCGGTCATTTGCCCATTTTTGATAAGGTGCTAAATTCATAAGGTAAATAGCCTATTTAGATAATACTCTGCAATAAGCAAAAAATATTTAGCAAAAATTATATGTTGTTATTATAAATTAGCAATCGTTTTGATACAAACTCTTGTCAAGTAGTTTAATTAAGGATAATTGTAAATTAACTTAAGCTCATGACTTTTGTTTTAAGAATAATTCCTTTCAAGAAAGTTTATTGAACATGACTGCAACCATAACTTCATCAACTTTATCTCAGGTTTTGTGGCCTGTACATCAATCATCAATAAGTATTTCGTATCGTGTGATACGCAATTTAATACTTATTTGCGTTGGATCATTGCTTCTGTCTATTTCAGCCAAGATTCAGGTGCCAATGTGGCCTGTTCCGATAACGATGCAGACTTATGTAGTATTAGTTTTAGGGGCTTTTATGGGCCGAAACTTGGCCTTAGCTACCGTTAGTTTTTATTTGATGCAGGGTATTGTAGGTCTTCCAGTTTTTGCACAAGGGGCGGGGTTCGCTTATGTTTTTGGCCCAACTGGGGGATATTTATTGGGTTTTGCTGTTTCTGCCTATTTGATGGGTTGGATGGCCGAGCTTGGTTATGATCGCAAAATTATTCCAAGTCTTGCTATTATGATGGTAGGGCATATTGTAATTTTTGCTTTTGGTATGGCTTGGCTATTAATATTAAACCCAAACAATTTGCCTTTTGTGGAATCACTGGGTTTTGTTTATGAGAAGGGTCTTGCTGTTTTCTCGGTTGCAACAATACTGAAAACATCGCTTGCTGCCTTGACAACTTGCGCTTTGTGGCAGGTTGTGCAGACGAAAAAATCTAAGTAATTATTTTAGTAATATAATTTTAGCTTTTTACCATAGTTGTAGCGGTAATAGAATCAAAACGGATAAATTCATTGATGACTAAAGAATTTCACAAGTTTTGGTTACTGATTACCGCTATCGTTGTCGTTTCATTTGGTCCTATATTCTTTTTAGGAACTATCGAAACCTTCTCGGAACCTGCACGTTTAACACTTGATATATTGGCATGGCCATTAGATGGCCAACAAACATATAAAGACACAACATTACGATTTCTATCTGCGCTTACGGGTGGGTTTCTTTTTGGTTGGGGTGTTATGATTCTTTGCCTTCGCCAATGGGTTTACGACTTAGCCCCAGACCCGATCCGACGCACGGTTGTTACAGGTATTTTTGCTTGGTTTGTTCTGGATTCAGCGGGGTCAATTTCTGCTGGCGCCTCTTCTAACGTTGTTTTTAATATTTTTGTCCTTATCGTTGCTATCGGCCCTTTATGGAAGTCTGCTAAATAACTATCATAGCGTTCTGTTTCATCCTTCTGCAGCTGCGGATGGATAATAAATGATTGATGTAACAGGATTGACACAAGCTTACCCTATTTGTTGCATAAAGCCTTTTATAGTTTTGAAAGATTACTTTTAAAACGGCGTTCAAGCCAGTTTTGTCCAATTTCCAGAACAAGTGAAACAACCCAATAAATAATCGCTGCAGTTATCAGCATTTCTAAATGTTTAAATTCAGCCCGTCCCTGAGTACGTGCAAGAAACATAAGTTCCCAAATACCCATAATCGATACAAGCGAACTATCCTTCAGCATCGATAAGAACTGATTACCAATGGGTGGTATGGTTAATCGTAAGGCTTGAGGCAAAATAATACGATACAATGTTTGTCCACGTGATAAGCCAAGTGCAATTGCAGCCTCGCGTTGGCCGCGTGCAACACCTTCAATTCCAGCACGAAAAATTTCTGCCATATAAGCCCCATATCCCATGCTTAGGGCAATAACGCCCGCCAAACCAGCATCTAAAATAATCCCAATCTGTGGTAATCCCTGGTAAATAAGAAAAACCTGTAATAGCAAAGGTGTTCCACGAAAAAATGAGATATAAAAAGTTGACAATCCAACCCAAAAACCGTGTGTTGATAGCCGTGCAATTGCAGCAATAAAACCAATAAAACATGCTATAACAATGGATAAAGCTGAAACCCACAAAGTATTTAGTAAACCAACCTTAAGCAGGTAGGGTAATTTTTCGGCAATAAAACCATATTGTAATGAGAAATAGTCGAAAAAAATTCCCAAAGCCCCAAGTAATAAAATAAAAGTTAGCCATATTTGCCATTTTTTTGGTATATGATTAAGTGTCAGAATAATTAAAGAAACGATTGCTAAGACAATAAAAGACAATAAAAACAGGCCATTTTCCGGAAAAAGTTTAAAACACCAACGGCCAAGAGCAGTTTTAGCAAAAAATCCTAGCGCATAAACCAGCGTTCCAAATAGAAAACCAACAAAAACGGGCCATAATAGTCTTGTTTTCGTCATAAATGTCCAAAAGGTAAAAATGAGGTTGACATAAAGGGGTATATAAAAGCGTTAAACCGGTTTTTTCTTGCTTTTCCTTTTGCCAGGTGCGGTTTTTCCTGTGTTTTTTTTCTTTATCACTGTTTTCTTTGGTTTGCTGATAGTGGTGGCAATAATTTCGATGGCTTTTGCCAGATCAATATTTTGGTCACGGTAAGCCGAAGGAATGCGAACATTTTCTGACCCATGTTGCAAATAAGGTCCATAACGGCCAACGCGCAAAATAATCTTCTTGCTATCGTTGGGATATATCCCAAGTTCTGTTGCTTTCATTCCAGTTTTATTTTTTCCGCCACGCTCCTGGTCAGCAATTAAACTGACTGCGCGATTAATTCCAATAGTTAGCACATTGTCATCTTTTAGTCGGTAATACTGATCATTATGCTTAAGATAAGGACCAAATCTACCAATTCCAGCAATAATTGGCAAACCTGTTTCGGGGTGTGCGCCCAATGTTTTGGGAAGAGAAAGAAGGGCTAAGGCTGTTGCCAAATCAACATCATCCGGGCGCAATCCTTTAGGTAAACCTGCGCGGTGTGGTTTTTCAGAATCTATAGCATCGCGCTGGACATAAATTCCATACGGTCCCTGCTTTAGGCTTACATCTTTTTGGGTTGCAGGATCTTGACCAAGCACCTTAGGAAATGCTGCTACGGGGGTATTGTCCGATACGTTAATAGGACTTAGTCCGCGTACATAGCGACAGTTAGGATAGTTGGAACAGCCGATAAAGATATTGCTTTTACCAAATTTAATATGAAGCTCGCCTTGTTGGCAGCTTGGGCAAAGCCTTGCAGAAGTATGGTCATTACCGCTAAACAGGGTCTTGCCTAACTCCTGGTCAAGTGCTTTATTAATTGTTGCGCGGTTTCCTAATTGCTCGTCCAGTCTTTTAATCGCTGCACTAACAGAATGCGCACTATTTTCGTGTGCCTGCCCAAGCTTGGCAAAATCGTTCCAAAATTTGGTTAGAACTTCTTTCCATTTAATGCGCGCGTGGGTTATATCATCAAGTTCCTGCTCCATATGTGCTGTAAAATCATAAGCAAAATAACGTTCAAAAAACGTAACAAGAAAACTGTTCACCACCCGGCCGGTATCGGTGGGGTGGAAGCGGCGTTGCTCTAAAAATACATATTGCCTATCCTGAAGGACTTGTAAAATGCTGGCGTATGTTGAAGGTCGTCCAATCCCAAGTTCTTCAAGTTTTTTAACTAAACTGGCTTCGCTATAGCGTGGTGGTGGCTGGGTAAAGTGTTGTTCTTTGCTTAAGCCACTTAGACCAACCTGTTCTTTTATTTGCAATGGGGGCAAGATAGCATTTTCCTGATCAGGATCATTTAAATCATCTTGGCTTTCTTGATACACCGCCAGGAAACCTTTAAATTTTAAAACAGACCCAGTGGCATGCAAAACTGCCTGACGATCGCTGTCACTTATATCAGCGCTTATTTGCTCAAGGATGGCGGATGACATTTGGCTTGCAACTGTACGTTTCCAAATCATTTCATATAATTGTAGTTCGGGTTTTGATAAAAAGCGCGCCAAACTTACTGGCTTGCGATAGATATCGGTCGGACGAATAGCTTCGTGTGCTTCTTGGGCGTTCTTAGCACTGGATTTATAGAAACGTGGTTTTTCGGGTACGTAGTCTTGTCCGAAATCTTGGCCAATAATATTGCGACAGCTATTCATGGATTCGATCGACAACTGAACGCTATCGGTACGCATATAACTAATTAATCCAACAGTTTCACCGTCTATTTCAATACCCTCATATAGCTTCTGGGCAAGACGCATGGTTTGCGTGGCACTAAACCCAAGCTTACGTGATGCTTCTTGTTGCAAGGTAGATGTAATAAATGGTGGTGCAGGGTTACGCCGTACGGTTTTATTTTCAAGATCAATAACATGCCATCCACCTAATTTTTTTAATTTCTGGACGGTTTTTTCAGCCTCATCCCCATTGGGAATGGCAAATTTTTCAAGTTTTTTGGATGCTAATTTTGTTAGACGGGCTTGGAATAACTGGTTTTTAGAGTTTTGAAGCTGCGCAAAAATATCCCAATATTCCTGCGTTCTGAACAGTTCAATTTCATTTTCCCGTTCACAGACGAGCCTTAAGGCAACCGACTGTACCCGACCGGCTGATTTTGCGCTTGGCAATTTGCGCCATAAAACCGGAGATAGCGTAAAACCAACCAAATAATCCAAAGCTCTCCGTGCTAGATATGCATCAACCAAATGTTGGTCAATGGCTCGAGGTGTTTTTAGACCCTGCAATACAGCGTTTTTGGTAATTTCATGAAACACAACCCGGTTAACAGGTAGACTTTTTGGCAACAAACGACGCTTTTGCAATTCATCCCAAATATGCCAGGAAATGGCTTCACCCTCACGGTCTGGGTCAGTTGCTAGAATCAGCCGATCTGCTGATTTAAGAGCTTTACCAATTTGTTGCAGCTGATCCTGTCCACGGCTTTCAACCTCCCATTTCATCAGAAAATCTTCTTCGGGCTGAACACCACCATCTTTTGATGGCAGATCGCGAACATGGCCAAAACTAGCTATAACAACGTGATTAGCCCCTAA
>CAYPXH010000012.1:0-36385 GCA_964414755.1 uncultured Rhodospirillaceae bacterium
ATGCACATTCTGCTTATTGAAGACGATGATAAAACCGCACAATATATCCGTGAGAATGTAACGTCCCAAGGACACTTGGTTGATTGGAGTGTTCATGGAGCCGAAGGACTGAATCGCGCCTTACAAGGTTCATACGATGTGTTAATTATTGATCGTATGTTACCTGGCATGGATGGTTTGGAAGTAATTCGCCGTTTGCGTGAAGCAAAAAAACAGACGCCGATTTTGGTGTTGAGTGCTTTAAGTCTTGTTGACGATCGTGTAGCAGGTTTGCGTAGTGGTGGTGATGATTATCTGACAAAACCATTTGCCATCAGCGAGTTAATAGCCCGCCTTGAAGTTCTGGGTAAAAGAGGACAGCAACATGTTGTAACAACGTTTGTGATTGATAACCTTACTATTGATTTATTAAACCGCAAGGTAGTGCGAGGTAACAAGCATATCGATTTATTACCCCGTGAATTTTCACTTCTAGAGTTTTTAGCTAAACACCAAGGTCAGGTTGTTACAAGGTCTATGCTGCTTGAAACAGTGTGGGGATACCATTTTGACCCGCAAACCAATATTGTCGACGTCCATGTAAGCAGGTTGCGGCAGAAAATCGATAAAGACTTTAGCCCAGCTTTAATTCATACAGTTCGTGGTGTTGGGTATATGATTAGTGTTATTTCAGTGGCCCAGGTGCATGGTTAATCCTGAGAAACAGAACCTACTTAAGAATAGTGCCTATAGATTAACATTCTTTTATGCAATTGTTTTTTTCATTACAACTTTAGCTGGAATGACCGCCCTTTATTTGGTTGCATCGGCATTAATGAAGCAAGAAAGCAATGATAAACTTATTGCTGAAGCTAATAGTTTAACAGATTTTTATAACCAATGGGGGCCAATAGCTTTATCTGTTGAGATTACGGAACGGATACAGCCGAACAGGGGCGGAGATATCCTATATTTATTGGTAAATCTTTGGAAACAGCCATTGGCAGGCAATATTACCGAGTGGCCTGTGGAACAGGTTGAGGATGAAAGCTGGATTTATTTTAAAACCGATACTTTTGATAGATCAGCAATATCAGTACGAGCCATAAAAATTCTGTTACTGAACGATTTAACTTTATTGGTTGGGCTTAATACAGAACAGGAAGAGAAATTTCAAAACAAATTTGTGCAAGCAATTATTATTGTTTTGATACTCGTTTTTGTTATCGGGGGCGTTGGTGGTGCAATTGTTACCCGTAAAATTCACCGTCGTATTGATACAATTAGTAAGTCTGCACTCAAAATTATGATTGGCGATATTCGCCATCGCATTCCCTTGAACGGTTCAAACGATGAATTTGATAGGTTATCGCAAACGCTTAATCTTATGCTTGGAGAAATTGAACGTCTGATGAATGCAATCCGTGATGTTACACGAAATATTGCCCATGATTTGCGCCGCCCGCTGACACATTTGCGCAATTATCTTGAAAAGGCACAAACAGAATTTTTGCACGATACAAAAAATTATCATTTAATCGAGCATGCAATCACAGAAGCAGACGTATTATTAACAACCTTTAAATCTATTTTATCAATTGCTGAAATCGATTCTGGGGCGTCGCGGCATGCTTTTGTTCAAATTAATTTGGCACAGTTATTAGAGGATGGTATCGAGCTTTATATGCCACTTATGGAAGAAAAACATCTAACTGTTACCAAAGAGATAGCCAAACCAGCTTTATATCATGGACATCCGCATTTATTATTTCAAACAATCTGCAACTTAATTGATAATGCCATTAAATACACACCTGAATACGGAAAAATAGCAATAAGTTTAGAACAAAAATCAACATGGTTGTTGTTAACTATTGCCGATAATGGTCCGGGAATACCAGAGCACGAAAGAGAACGTGTTTTTGAACCTTTTGTAAGGCTAGAAGATAGCAGAACAACAAGTGGTAGTGGGCTTGGATTAAGTTTGGTTGCTGCTGTTATTAAACTACATGATGCCAAAATTATTCTTAAAGATAACAATCCTGGCTTAAGGGTTGATATTTTATTGCCTATCTAAGATGTAAAGGCTTTTCTGAACCGTTCATAATTTTCCGATGTTAAAAGACCTAGGCGAAGCCAGCGTGGATATCTAGAAAAAGCACGCACATAAATTCCACAATTAGCCAGTTTACGGTATATGCTTGAAGCATCATCTCGTTCAATAAGACAAAATAATGCTAGGCCCCTTATGGGATGCAACCCTAATTTACGTAAAAAATTATCCATAGATATTGCTTCAATTGTTAATTGCTGCCGCATTCTATTTTGCCAAGCCTGATCCAATAAAAAAGATTGAACTGTTTTCAGAATATAATTTCCAATCGGCCATGGGTGCATTATAAGACGCAGTCGATCCAGAATAGGATGACAGCCAAGCATAAAACCTACCCTTAATCCCGCTAGCCCAAAAAATTTACCAACCGACCTCATTACAATAAGGCCTTGTTCTGTTACTAATGATGATAAACTTATTTGGGGTGTAGCATCGGCGAATGCTTCATCAACAATCAACGCTCCGCCCCTTTGATGTAATAAGTTTGCTAATTTAAGCAGGTCAGAAATATGATGAACTCGTCCATCAGGATTGTTAGGATTAACCACAACAGCATATGTGCATTGACTGTCGGCAATTTCATGCAGGTTATGGCATTTCGTTAATTGAAAGCCAGCGTTAAGAAAGGCCTGTGCATGACCCTCATAAGTAGGGTATAGAATAGCAATTTTTTTCGGTTCTGGTAATATAAGCGCTAAACAATTAACAAGCATTTGACTACCCGGCCCTATGATTATTTTTGTTTTTTCAGGGACGCAGTAATATATTCTTGCGGCATCTATAACCCCCTCAAGCTGCGTACGTGTTGGTAAAAAGTGCCAATCATCTTTTTGTATTTCCGGAACTGGGTAAGGGTGTGGGTTGATGCCGGTTGATAAATCAAGCCATTTATCAATTGGAATGCCAAATTTTTGGCTTGCCCACGCCAAATCACCACCATGATTATCAATAATAGGTTTTATATAAGATGTAAGTTGTTGCATAAGGTGCATTCTAAAACTGGTGATTGACGTTTGATAAACTGCATGATCAAATTTATTGTGTTTTATTATGACAATTCAAATATTTTTTTATAAAAAAGGCTATCTTGCAATATAATACACGCATAACTTTGGTGATGGGCGGACGTCGTTCGGGCAAAAGCGCATTTGCAGAAAATTTGGTTTCCAAATCTGGTTCTGATTATTGTATTTACGTAGCAACAGCACCACATTTGCCAGATGATCATGAAATGTTATCCCGAATCTCCGAACATCGGCAACGCCGACCAAGTACATGGCGCACAATAGAAGAAAGCTATGATATACCAAATATATTATCTGAAAACCGTGATCCCAAAGCCATTATTTTGATCGATTGCCTTAGCTTATGGGTTAGTAATTTGCTATTATCGCAATATAGTATCGAGAAAAAAACATCTGAATTGCTGAAAACAACAATAGGACATCCATCAAAAATTATTTTTGTGAGCAGCGAAGTAGGGCTTAGTGTTGTTCCCGATAATCCTTTATCACGTAAGTATGCGGATTGTTTGGGTATTCTTAATCAACACATTGCTAAAACTGCCACCTACGTTTTTCTTGTCATCGCTGGAATAGCCCACCCAATCAAAAGTTCAAAATGAATCAGCTAGGAAATGTTATTCATGCAAAAAATTCCCGTAACGATTATCACTGGTTTTTTAGGTGCTGGAAAAACCACATTGCTACAATATATGCTACAGCATAATCAAAGACGTCGTTTGGCATTAATTATCAATGAATTTGGTAAAACCGGTATTGACGGCGAACTAGTCCAAGCTTGCCAAAATAATTTATGTACCACAGACGATATTATTGAACTGGCCAATGGTTGTATTTGCTGTACCGTTGCTGATGATTTTATACCAACGATTAATCAATTATTGTCACGGTCAATGAGACCAGATCACATAATTATCGAGACTTCAGGTTTAGCCTTACCCAAACCACTGGTTGCAGCTTTTAATTGGCCTGAAATTAGAACCTGCTTAACGGTTGACGGTGTGATTACAGTTGTTGATGGGGTGGCCGCACTTGATCCCACTTTGGCCACAATACCAACATTAAAATCCATAGATCCGCAAACGATAATGCAACATGATAATCCGGTACACGAGCTTTTCCGGGATCAAGTAGCATGCGCTGATTTGATTATTTTAAATAAAACTGACTTACTAGATAACATCCAAATAAACCAGGTACAGAAATTACTCGACCAACATCGACGGTCACAGGCAAAAATTATCACAGCCCGTTTTGGTCAAGTGCCAGTAGATATTTTACTGGGAATTGGGGCACACGCGGAAAATAATCTAAACCAACGCCTATCACATCATGATCAGAACCTTGAAGAAGATCATGGTCACGCTGAATTTAAAAGTTTTAGCTTAAAAATTCCCAAAATTGATTATCTGGAGGGATATATAGAAAACCTGCACAAAGTGTTGGATCAACCCAGTGTTTTACGTCTTAAAGGCTTTTCTGCTGTTAAAAGCAAAACGATGCGGCTTGTTGTACAGGGGGTAGGTGGGCGCTTGCAGCATTATTATGATCGTCCGCTGTTACCAGAGGAGGATAAAGATCAAGGTGTATTGGTTGTTATTGGGGATAAAAGTTTGGAAGAACACCATATTCACCAATATATCTCTTTTTGAGAAGGGTATCCTAAATGCACCTTTTGTCGGCTGAACAGGTTCGTTTGCAAGAGTCACCCACACCGGTTGATTTACAGCAAACACCCGGGGATATAATTTTTCTCTCTTCAGCCGATAGTGATTTATTAATTTTATCTAAATCAATTGAAAATTCGAATATCCAGTCGACTATTAGATTAGCAAACCTTTTACAATTACAGCATTCTTTCTCCGTTGACTTATATGTCGATCAGGTTGTTCGTTATGCTAAAATCATCGTTATTAGGTTGCTTGGTGGACAGCGTTACTGGCCTTATGGTCTAGAGCAGGTTCATCGAGTTGCAGTTGCCAATCATATTAGGCTTGTTGTTATATCTGGCGACGATAATTGGGACGATGAACTTCAGTCATTTTCATCTGAACCTATCAGTGTTACAAGGTTAATTTGGCGATATTTTGTGCAAGGTGGGCTAAGCAATATTGTACAATTGACCAAATTTGTGGCAGGGTTAATTGGCGAAAATCAAGAATCTATTCCACCAGTAGAGCTCAATAAAACAGGGTTGTTTTGGCCTGGTTTGGATAACCCGAATCTTAAGCAAATATTTTCGCAATGGGCAAAAATTAATCAACCAATTATCCCGCTCGTTTTTTATAGGGCTTTAAAGCAAGCTGATGACTTGGCTGTTATTCAAGAATTTATTAAAAGTTTACAAGATAGGCAGCTTAATCCATTACCCATTTTTATAACTAGCCTGAAAGACCCGCAAGTTGCTGCTTATGTGTGCCATATTTTAGAACAAGCAAAACCTGCCGTTATTATTAATTTTACAGGATTTGCAGTTGGTAATGGTGATGATCAATCAAATGATGCACTACGTTTAACAAAATGTCCTGTTTTGCAGGTAATTTTATCCAGCGCGACGCAAAGCTTTTGGCAGCAGCAGAAAAATGGTCTTCTATCAAGAGACTTGGTAATGCAAGTTGTTCTACCTGAAATGGATGGTCGGTTACTTACAAGGGTTGTTTCGTTTAAAGAAAGTGGAGCCCGTAATCACAAAACGCAATACCAACCAGTGATGCATCAACCGGTGGAAGAAAGAGTACGCTTTGTTGTAGAGCAGGTGAATAACTTAGTTTTACTACAACGCACAACTTTGGAAAAGCGTCGTGTTGGGATTATTTTATCAAACTATCCTAACCGTGATGGTCGATTAGCAAATGGTGTTGGTCTTGATACGCCAGCCTCATTGATACAATTGATCAAGGCCATGCAGAAACGTGGATATTTCATTAAAAATAGCCCTAACGATGTGGCAGAATTAATGGACCGGTTTTTACAAGGACCAACAAACTTTAATCCGCATCGACCTGCTTCTATTCAACTTTCGGAAAAAGACTATCAACAGTTTTTTCAAAAACTACCAATATCGCTACAAAACCAAGTAATTGAACGATGGGGGCACTATTCTAAAGATCCTTTTTTTGATAAAGGGCATTTTAATCTTTCAGTAATTGCATGCGGTAATATCGTTATTGGCTTGCAACCAATGCGCCGTATTGTAGATATTAATCAAGATGTTCTTGATGATGAAAAATCAATTTATCATGATCCTTTACTACCTCCACCGCATAATTATCTAGCTTTTTATGCATGGTTACGCGAGATTTTTCAAATCCATGCTATTATACATTTTGGTAAGCACGGAAATTTAGAGTGGTTGCCTGGCAAATCAATTGGGCTATCACCTGAGTGCTTTCCTGAAGCTATATTGGGTCCAATCCCACATTTTTACCCATTTATTGTAAACAACCCAGGCGAAGGGAGCCAGGCGAAACGCCGAACATCCGCGGTGATTATTGATCATTTAACCCCGCCATTAACGCGATCTGACAATCACGGCGCATTGCTTGATATTGAAAGGCTTCTAGATGAATATTATCAGGCTATTCATTTTGATCCTAAACGTTCAAGCTTCCTATTAAAACAGATCCAAGCACACGCTGAGCGTGCTGGCATAATTGCTGATGAACAGATAGATTTGAAGAACCAATTTGGATTGTTATCTGCTTTGGATCGCTACGTGTGTGAGGTTAAAGAAAGACAAATACGTTATGGGTTACATGTTATTGGTCAGGAACTAACACAAATTAAAATAGCAAATTTTTTACTTTCTGTTGGTCGTTTGCCAAGGAATCAGGGTCAAGGTGGTGATGCATCAATCATTCATGCTCTTGCCGATGATTTAGGGTTGCTTAGTGATCATTTCGATCCATTAAAACCCGATTATGCTGAAAATTGGCTGGGAAAAAAACCCATAATACTGCAGCAAATATCTTCAGAAATTTGGCGAAATGTTGGTGATACTATAGAAAGACTTGAATTATTGGCCATGCAAATTTTAGCTGGTACACACGAGGTTATGCCTGGCTGGAACAAAACGAAAGCCGTTGTTGATCAATTAAATTCTAATATTTTACCAAAACTATCTATGTCACCTGAGCAAGAGATAAATTTTCTTTTGGCCGGTCTTGATGGGTTCTTTGTGCCCCCTGGTCCATCTGGCGCACCGACACGTGGTCGAGTTGATGTATTACCAACGGGGCGCAATTTTTTCTCGGTTGATACACGTCTTATGCCAACCCCATCTGCCTGGCATATGGGGTGGAGATCGGCAACTATGTTATTAGATCAACATCGTCAACAGCACGGTGATTGGCCTAGAGTTGTTGCGCTAACTGCTTGGGGAACTTCCAATATGCGTACAGCAGGTGAAGATATTGCTCAAATGCTTGCTTTTCTTGGTGTTAAGCCGATTTGGGAGGGTGTTTCAGGTAGAATTACCGGGCTTGAACTTATCCCATTAGCGGTATTGGGGCGGCCTAGGATTGATGTTTGTCTGCGTATATCTGGTTTTTTCCGCGATGCTTTTCCAAACCAAATTGACTTGCTCAATCAAGCTGTCATGCTGGTGGCAGAGCAAGCCGAGCCACTTAATGACAATGTACTTGCTGCCCAGGTGCAACAAGATCAAAATCATTGGATTCAGCAAGGGTTAGATGCTGCTAATGCTCGTATATATGCTGCTGCGCGTATTTTTGGTCCAGCGCCTGGATCATACGGAACGGGGTTACAAGCACCTATGGATGATGGTAATTGGCAAGACAAACAACAACTCGCGAATATGTTTATTAATTGGGGTAGTTATGCTTATTTTGGGAATTACCAGAACAAACATATGCCAACTCTGTTTCGTCAACATCTTAGGCGAACGCAGGCTATTATTCACAATCAAGATAATCGAGAACATGATATTTTAGATAGCGATGATTATTACCAGTTCGAGGGTGGCTGGTCGCTTGCCATTGAGCTTGAACAGGGAAAGAAAGTTCCCATATGGCATAATGATCATTCAAATCCTGAAAACCCAAAAATCTTAAGCCTACAACAAGAAATTGGAAGGGTAATCCAATCACGGGCAACAAACCCTAAATGGCTCGATATTATTATGCAACATGGTTATAAGGGGGCTTTTGAAATTGCAGCAACAGTTGACTATTTAGTTGCGTTTGCTGCAACTA
The DNA here is from genome assembly GCA_964414755.1 of uncultured Rhodospirillaceae bacterium. Lineage (GTDB taxonomy): Bacteria > Pseudomonadota > Alphaproteobacteria > JAEUKQ01 > JAEUKQ01 > JAEUKQ01. The sequence continues at coordinate 8,328 of CAYPXH010000012.1, forward strand.
CGGGGGTAGTGCAAGATCATCATTTTGATAAGCTGTACCAAGCTTATATTGATAACAAGAAGGTCAAAAATTTCCTAGAACAACATAATCCTGCTGCATTAATTGAAATTGCAAACAAATTTCTGGAGGCGCGCAAACGTCAATTATGGCATCCTTCTTCAAATCATGCAGATGACTTTTTACAGCAGTTAAGCAATAGATCAAATAACGACAAAAAGAAAATCTAATATGTATAAAAAACCGGAAACAGATAAAGAAATTCAACAAATAAATGAAAAATCGCATCGGCGGCAGCAAGTGCGGCAACGTATTTTAGCAAAAAAAGTTGTTGAAAAGGGATTGTTGATTGTTCATACCGGCAACGGTAAAGGAAAATCAACTGCTGCTTTTGGAATGGTTTTGAGATCACTGGGACATGGGTTCCGGGTTGGTATTATTCAGTTTATTAAAGGCGGTTGGTATAGCGGCGAGCGAACAGCATTAGAAAAATTTAGCAACCAACTAACAATGCGTTGTTTGGGGGATGGATTTACATGGGAAACCAAGAATGTAGTCCAGGATAGTGAAAAAGCCTATCAGGCTTGGAATATTGCCAAGGATATGATTAATGATCCGTCCTATCATCTTATTGTCCTTGATGAATTAAATATCGTTTTGCGCTATAATTTGCTGCCAATTGATGCAGTTTTGCAAACTATTAAGAACAAACGCGCCGATTTACATATCGTAATTACAGGACGTCATGCCAAGCCTGAACTAATAGAACTAGCAGATTTAGTAACAGAGATGAAGATTATTAAACATCCATTCCGTCAACAAAATGTTAAGGCTCAAGCAGGAATTGAATTTTGACCAACCAAACTTTTTTACTGCGAACAGGCTTAATGATTCAGGGTACCGCATCACATGTTGGAAAATCACTTATTACAGCAGGATTATGCCGTTTATTACAACGGTTTGGGGTGCGTGTTGCACCTTTTAAACCCCAGAACATGTCAAATAATGCGGCTGTCACAGATGATGGTGGCGAGATTGGCCGTGCACAGGCCTTACAAGCTTATGCCAGCGTGATATCAACCAGTGTTCATCTAAATCCTGTTTTGTTGAAACCGGAACCTCATCATAAATGTCAAATTATTTTGCAAGGACGGTGGTGGAAAACTGTATCCGCACAGCAGTTTCATCATTTAAAGCACCAGCTAATGCCTAAAATTTTAGAAAGTTACTATTATTTGCAAAATAAATATCAGTTTATTATTACAGAGGGGGCAGGCAGTCCAGCAGAAATAAATCTACGTACAAATGATATAGCTAATATGGGGTTTGCGGAAGTTGTTGATATTCCAGTTATTTTAGTAGCCGATGTTGAACGTGGTGGTTCTATAGCAAGTGTTTTGGGGACACACGGTTTATTGTCGCCATCAGAACGTCAGAGAATCAAGGGAGTTATTATTAATAAATTTCGTGGTGATGTTCATTTATTTGATGGCGCTATTCAAATAATTCAAGAAAAAACAACCTGGCCTGTTTTAGGAGTAATTCCTTATTTTCCTATACTACAAAATCTACCTGCCGAAGATAGCTTATCTATTCCATCGATAAAAAAACAAGGTAAGATTCGTATTGCCGTTCCTTTATTGCCATATCGTTCCAATATGGACGATCTTGACCCTCTAAATGCTGAAGATGACGTGGAATTACTGACCGTAAAAGCTGGCGAGGCAATTCCAGGAAACTGTCATGCTGTTATTTTGACTGGATCTAAATCAACAATAGCCGATCTTAAATTTTTAAAACAGCAAGGATGGGATATTGATCTGAAAGCCCATTATCGGCGTGGTGGATATATTATTGGTTTATGTGGCGGATTCCAAATGCTGGGAAATAATCTTGTAGATGCGACGGGGCTTGAAGGTCAACAGAAGCAAGCCTTAGGTCTTGGATATTTTGATATGACAACCACCATGAATGCCCAAAAAATTATTCGTCAGCAGCGTGCTACCGAATTGTTGGATAATATGATCGTTGATGGGTACGAGATCCACTTGGGTCAAAGCATAGGTCCTGCAACCAGTAGGCCTTGGCTAAGATTTGAGGACGGTCAATTTGATGGTGCTGTGACGGCAGACAATCGTGTTTTGGGCTGTTATGTACATGGTTTGTTTATGAATGATCAATTCCGTCATACCTTTTTAAGGCGCATTTTAAATAATTTTTCTTCATCATTGAATTTTAGCTATAAAATAGACCACATATTAAGTGATTGGGCTGAACATTTGCGGGCTAACCTTAACCCTCAATTTATTCAGAGCCTATTATCATTAACGAAATCGGTAGTACCATTATAAACAGTAGCATCAGCAAACAAGATGCGACGTAAAGATTTATACCTTGTTTTAGATGGGTAAGATTAGCATCCTGGCCTGTCGCATGAAACCACGGATTATCACTATAATTACCATCGTAGTAACGCGGACCACCTAGGCGAATATTTAAAAGTCCTGCCATGGCCGCCTCGGGCCATCCGGCGTTTGGCGATGCGTGTAGACGTGCATCATGCCACATAGACTTAAGTCCTCTCTGAGCAGATTTTATTCCATAAATCAGCAAGCCAGATAAAACGATCAGAAAACCAGCTAGTCGGGCTGGTATTAAATTTAATACATCGTCGGTACGTGCAGCTGCCCAGCCATAATACAAATATCGTGATGTACGATGTCCAATCATACTATCTGCAGTATTAATTAGCTTATAAACGATAATTCCTGGTAGTCCAGCAATAACCAGCCAGAAGAAAGGGGCAACAACGCCATCATTATAACTTTCAGAAAGTGATTCAAGTGCTGCTCTGCTAATTTCAGTTTCTTGTAAGTCTTTTGTATCTCTACCAACAATTTTTCCAACAGCATCCCTAGCTTTTTCTATATCTTGTAGTTTCAGATGATGTTCTACAATTTTGACATGATGGTAAAGGCTGTTTTGTGCTAGAAAGATGCCTGCAAATATCCCTAAAATTATCCAACCCCACGAGAATTGTAGCATATATTCTTGGAATAACCAAGCAATGCTTCCAAAAATGATAATAAGCAAAATTAGGTGTATTATTCCCCATATACGTTGGAATGCGGGTAATTTTTTGGTGTAGTTAATAAAATTATCTAGTAGATTTATTACCCAACCGAAAAGACAGACCGGATGCGGAATACGCCTATAAACTGCTGGTGGGTCACCAATGATTACATCACTGAACCAAGCAAGCATTGCAATTAATAAAATTAACGTTGGACTTGTCCAAATCATTATATTTAATAAATTAAGTGTTACATTATTATTCATCATATACATATAGAAGCACAATATATGACAAACAAAAAAATTGGAATTATGTTATGTGGTCATGGTAGCCGTGATGACCAAGCCATTAGAGAATTTAACCATTTTGTTCAGCGCTTTGCTGAAATATATCCAGAATATCCGATCAGCAGTGGATTTTTGGAGTTTGCCCATCCAGTCATCAGACATGGACTTGAAACACTAAAGAATCATGGTATCCAGCATATTATTGCTTTGCCTATCATGTTATTTGCTGCCGGACATGTTAAAAATGATATTCCTTCTGTGCTACAGCAATTTAGTGCTGAAAACTCATCAATTAAAATAGAATTTGGGCGTGATTTTGCTATTGACCCAGCGCTGATCGCAGCAGCAGCGGAACGTATTATTTTTGCAGAAGAAAGCAGTAAGTTTCCAGATAGACAACGTCATGAAACGTTATTATTGGTTGTTGGTCGTGGTACTTCCGACCCTGATGCAAATGCAAATATAGCAAAAATTAGCCGCATGCTTTGGGAAGGGATGGGTTTTGGTTGGGCTGAGGTAGCATACAGTGGTGTTACATATCCACGTGTTGACGAGTCGCTTGCCCACGCAGTAAAGCTTGGATATCAACGTATTATCGTTTTTCCTTACTTTTTATTTACAGGTGTTTTAGTTGATCGTATTTATGCCGCAACCGATCAGGCAGCAGCAAGAAATCCGAATATTGAATTTATTAAAGCTCCATATCTTAACGATCACCCACTTGTACTTAAATCATTAAGAAATCGAATTGATGAAGTGTTGGTTGGAGAGAACGCTATGAATTGTCTATTGTGTAAATATCGTGAGGCGATTATTGGTTATGAAGATGACAAAGGTCTTCCTCAGCAAGGCCACCACCACCATGTAGAGGGAATAGGAACTGATGCCGATCAACAATCAAAAAAACATCAAAAAACACAACAAAATGGTTCTGTTCTCTATAATCCTAAGACAATATAACTGCTATGATAGCAGAAGCACTTTATCCTAATGACACAAAAAAATTCTAATAAGCGAACATATCTTTGTGATTCTGATGAAATATATCGGCAAAGTTTTGCAACGATTGCTGCTGAAGTTAATCTTGACCGTTATGACCCCTTGATAAGGCCTGTTTTACTTCGATTAATTCATGCATGTGGTATGACAGATATTATTGATAAAATCGTTGTTCATCCAGACTGGGTTATGGCTGTACGAAAAGCTTTGTCTGCAGGAAAAATTTTTTGTGACAGCAATATGACAAAAGTTGGGATTATAGAACGACACTTGCCAGCTGGTAGTCATATAGAATGTTTGCTTAGCAGTAATGAAACAAAGCTATATGCTAAAGAACATGGCTTAACTTTATCTGCAGCATCTTTGGCGATTTATAGTCGAAGATGGCGGGACGCAATTATCGTTATTGGTAATGCACCAACAGCTTTATATGAATTTTTATATCAACTTGATTATTCTTTACACAAACCGGCGGCACTCATTGCCTTTCCAGTAGGGTTTGTTGGGGCAGTAGAGTCAAAGGATAGATTAATAAACGCGAAGATTGATGTTCCATTTATTACACTGCGTGGTCGATTGGGGGGAAGTGCTATCGCAGCAGCAGCATTGAATGCTATTCTAATAGAGAATGGTGCAATAAATGGTTAAACCTTGGCTGATCATCGTTGGAATGAACGAGCGCGGGTGGGCGGCACTGGATAAAAACTTGCAACATGATATACAATCCGCCACACGTATTTTTGGTAACCCAAGGTTATTACAGCAAATACCTGTACCAGATGATCAGAAAACTACTTGGCAAAGCCCGTTATCATTGTCAATTGATCACATCCTTAGCTTGCGCTCAAATCCGGTTGTTATATTATCAACTGGTGATCCAATGTGGTTTGGTATTGGTGCAACCCTAGCACGATACTTAACCGTACCCGAGATGCGCGTTGTTCCATCTGTTTCTGCTTTTTCAATGGTTAGTGCTAGACTGGCTTGGCCATTACACCAAACTTGGTGCGATACGGTGCATGGACGACCGGTTCAACGGGTAAGAAATCTATTAGCTCCAAATCGCCGACTTATTTTACTAGGACATCATGAGAAAACACCTAATGAAATAGCAGAAATTCTAGCCGACATGGGCTATGAACATAGTATATTGCATATATTTGAACAAATGGAATGTTCCAACGAGAAACACACAACGGTTTTTGCTAAACAGTTATTAGAAAACAAATATTCGTTTAACCCTTATCATACAATTGCTATTGAATGCCAGGCGAAACCAAACAAACCGCTTATACCGAATATTATTGGTATACCGGATCATTTTTTTGTTCATCACGGGAAAATCACCAAGAGAGAGACGCGTTTATTAACCATATCCTCTTTAAGACCAGGTCAGGGAGATTGTTTATGGGATGTTGGGGCAGGAACAGGTTCAATTTCAATTGAGTGGCTTAGGTCTGGTCAACAAATGACCGCTTATGCAATTGAGCATGATAAAGATCAGTTGGTATGTCTTGCAGATAATGCACGCTTCTTTGGTGTTGAGAATCTACATATTATTAAGGGTACAGCCCCGGATGTACTAAAAGACTTACCTACACCCCAAGCAATTTTTATCGGTGGGGGTGTTCAAAATCCATCGATGTTGGAATATTGTTGGGAACGGCTATCAGGTGGTGGAAGATTGGTAGTAAATGTCGTTAGTCTTGAGGGTGAAGTTCGGCTAATTGAGTGGCAAAAAAAATACGGTGGTAATTTGATGCGGCTTTCCATTCACCACCAAGAAAAAATGGGTGAATTAAGCGGATGGCGTGCTATGTTACCAATTATGCAATATGCGCATGTCAAGGTATAAAAGGTTTGTAACGTGCAAAATGAAGCTCTTATTTGGGGTGTTGGTGTTGGTCCTGGTGATCCTGGCTTGCTTACAGTGAATGCAATAAAACATATTCAGGCCTGTAATATTTTAGCTTTCCCAACCGAGGAGAGCGGTCGCAGCCGCGCCTATGATACCGTGAAAGACTATGTCAAGCAAGATTCAACAAAATATCCTTTCATCTTGCCGTTGCACCAAAGCCAAGAACAGCGTCAACAATTTTATCAAAAACAAGCACGTTTTTTTAAAAGTGTTGCAGAAAAGGGGCAAAAAGTAGTCGTTTTGTGTGAAGGCGACCCGCTATTATACGGTTCTTTTCAATATGTTTTACATGAATTAATCGATAGCCAACAGGTTGGTATTGTTCCGGGAATTTCATCGGTCAATGCTGGTGCGGCTATGGCATATTGGCCGTTAATTTCAGGTAACGAAACCATGCTGGTTTTGCCGGCAACACTTGATGAAGACCAACTAAAACAGCAATTACAATTTTGCACCACGGCAATTATTTTGAAGGTAGGTCGCCATTTACCCAAGATAAAGAAAGTTCTATCTTTAATGTCTGGCTACGAACAAGCGTTGTTGATCGAGAATATATCAGTCAATGGCCAGCACATTAGTTTGCTGCATCAGGTTTGTGCTAATGATGTTTCCTATTTTTCATTGATTTTATGGCGTCGTGAAACACATGATTAACCTGGTTTTGTTAAGTAAAAGTGGATTTATTTTAGCTGACATGCTTCAAAAGCATTATAAGGGTCAACTTGTTCTATACGGCTTTCGTAGGAGTTTCTTTGAAAAACTGCCCGAATATAAAATTGATTATTACTATGATCATCTGCCAACGTTGTTACAGGAATTATTTATGCGGCAGGAAGCTATTATTGTTGCCGCCGCTACTGGGATAGTTGTTCGTTCGCTAGCGCCTTTAATACAGGATAAATCACAAGAAGCGCCAGTTCTTGTTATATCGCCGGATGGGTCTTATATTATCCCATTACTAGGGGGACATCGTGGTGGTAATAAACTCGCGCGTGAAATTGCAGGAGTTCTTGGTGGTACTGCTGTTTTAACTAATCCAAGTGATTATCATTTAGGGTTTGGGTTTGACGATTGGCCTGCTGGGTGGAAAATAAACCAGCCCGACAAGCTTAAAAATATAATAAGTAACTTAAATAACGGAGAAAAGATCCGTTTAGTCCAGGATATAGATCTTTATCCCAACCACTGGTCATCATTTATTATCAATAATCAGTCAAAAAATACAGTCAGGATTTCCTACACTAATAATATGAACTCAGATGAATTGAATGTCTATCCATCGATTTTGGCTTTGGGTGTTGGTTGTGTTAGTCAAGCTCAGTCTGATGTGATGTTACAGCATATTTTTAAAACCTTGGATTTCTATAAATTATCGCGTTATTCAATTGCATGCATTGTTTCGGTTGAACAAAAAATGGCTGAAAAATCGATTCAAGATTTGTCGGAAACCTTGAGTGTTCCAAGCCGTTTTTTCTCTGTTGAACAACTCTTACAACAAACAGATAAGTTAACGCAAAAATCAGAGACCGTTTTTAGGGAATTAGGTTGTTGGGGTGTTGCCGAAGCAGCTGCGCTTGCAGCTGTTGGTTTGGAAGGAAAATTGCTGGTACCAAAACAAAAGGGAGATGGAGTAACCTGTGCTATTGCCATTGCCAAGGATATTATTGACCCCAATCGGATTGGACACGCGCGTGGTAAATTAATGTTGGTAGGTCTGGGGCCAGGCAACGATGGCAATAGAACGATTGGTGTGCATACTGCTTTAGATAAAGCCGATTATATTGTTGGGTATCGCGGTTATTTCAATCTTCTTCCAACTTTTGCGCGGCATAAAAACTGTTGTGTTTATGAGATTGGTCAAGAGATTGAGCGTGTTGACCATGCAATTAAACTTGCTTTACTTGGTTATCAAGTGGCATTACTTGGTTCTGGGGATAGTGGTATCTATGGAATGGCGAGTTTAACTTTTGAGCGGTTAAGTGTGCACGAGAATCCCCTAGCGCTGTTAATTGATGTTGTGGTTTATCCTGGGGTGACAGCGATGATCGCAGCCGCAGCAAAGACAGGTGCAATTCTTGGGCATGATTTTTGCGCGATATCGTTATCGGATTTATTAACACCTCGTTATATTATTGAAGATAGGGTGCAATCAGCGATCAATTCAGATTTTGTGATAGCATTTTACAACCCTGTTTCTCAAAAAAGGCAATCTTTGTTTTTAGAGGTGCAAGAATGGTTAAAAAACAAAAGACCCTATCATACACCAGTGGTTGTTGCACGTTCTGTTGGTCGTGCTGATGAAAAGATAACGATAACAACCCTTGATAAACTATCAACTACTATTGTTGATATGAATACGGTCGTTATTGTTGGTAATAGTAGTAGCCGATTTCTTAAAAATACATATGGACAACAATGGGTTTATACCCCGCGTGGGTATCAGGATAAAATATGACAGTTCATTTTATTGGTGCCGGACCTGGGGCTTCGGATCTCATCACATTACGTGGCTATAATTTATTAATTAATTGCCCGGTTGTGTTATATGCAGGCTCATTGGTGCCGGTTGATTTGCTAAAGCATGTAAGGCCAGATACTCAACTAATCGATACTGCTTCTCTTAGCCTCCCAGAAATTATTGAACATATTGAACAAGCCCATCAGACAGGTTTTGATGTAGTTAGGTTACATTCTGGTGATCCAAGTATCTATGGTGCGATTGCTGAACAAATTTCTGAACTTAAAAAACGACATATTCCTTTTAATATTGTTCCGGGTGTTTCATCATTTGCAGCAGCTGCTGCTGTTTTAGAGCGCGAATTAACCTTACCTGCAATATCACAGACCGTTATATTAACCAGAGTTGAAGGTAAGGCTAGCCCTATGCCCAAGAACGAGAGTTTAGAAAATTTGGCAGCAGCACGGGCAACAATGATTTTTTATTTATCCATTCGCCGGTTGCGTTATATTGTACGGACATTAATACCTTTTTATGGACCAAAATGTCCAGTTGCGGTTTGCTATCGGATTAGTTGGCCTGATCAACTTATTGTTCGGGGAGAGCTTCAAGATATTGTTGAAAAGACTAAACCTTTTTCGATTACACGAACGGCTTTGGTAATTGTAGGAACAGTTCTTACAGCTGAATTATTACAAAATAGCCATCTCTATGATCCTGAATATGAACATATTTTTCGTAATAAAACCGGACAGGATTAAAATTAAATTGATTTTTTTATCAATATTGTGATTTGTTTTTTTACCCAATCCAAAACACCATCCAGGGTGGTGGTTGTTTGAAAAAGATGGGGTTGATCATGATCAGGGGACCTTACCATAACTACTGGAAGGTGTAAGGATCGGGCTGCCTCGATTTTTGCAAAGGTATAAATACCGCCACTATTTTTGCTAACAATAACGTCAATTTTATTTGTTTGAAGTAGGTCAATTTCTTGTTGCCGTTGGAATGGCCCCTTGGAACATAAAAAATGAAAATTGGTTGGTATTTCAGCATAATTATCGGGCATATTAACCACCCGAACAAGAAAAAATACATTTTTTAGATTGGAGAAGGGTTTTAAATTTTTTGAGCCAATTGTTAAGAATACGCGTTTGAATTTATGCAATATTAATTGCTGTGCAGCCGCTTGATAATCGTCAACAATAATCCATTGATCTGCCAAACTAGCTTGCCAAGCCTGACGTTGATACCGTATCAGGGGTATATGCAAATTTTGGGTTGCTATTTTTATATGAAGTTGAATTTGTGTTGCAAAAGGATGTGTTGCATCAATTACTAAATTGATTTTGTTATGATTTAAATATTGCTCCAGACCGGCTATGCCACCAAAACCTCCAATTCTTATATATCCGCTGGGATGTTTTGGGTGCTTGGTGCGACCAGCAAGAGAGGTAATGATATTTAAATGGTCAAACGAGCATAATTGATCTGCTAAATCATAAGCCTCGGCTGTTCCACCAAGCAATAGTAGGTTAAAATACTTGGCCGAATTCATGATTGGCGGTCTGCTGCTGCTCGTTGTAAGCGATCATTAATGGCCTGTCCTAATCCAATCATAGGAATTGGCATTACGGCAATTTGTTGAACGCGTGTTGGTTGATCAAGATATCTAAGCCCTCTAAACAAATTGGCGGCTGCTTCTGTTAAATCACCTGTTGGACTTAAATTAAAAATAATCTTGGCATTTGCCAAGTTACTAGGAATTGAACCGAAAGCCAAAAGTCCTTCGTTGGTATCAATATTTTTAACGCACAGGCGTACAGGCAAGCTTGGAGCATAATGACTTTTCAACATGCCGGGTGCTTTAATGTCCAAGCCAATATGTGCTGTAGTCGGTGCTATTTGTTGTAGCTGTTCTTGTGTAACACCACCGGGGCGCAATATATTAATTGTATGTCGATCAATTTCTACAATTGTTGATTCTATGCCAACGATGCATGCACCACCATCCACAATTAGTGGTATGGATTGACCAAATTCTTGGGCAACGTCGCGTGCTTCTGTTGGGCTTATGCGGCCTGATTTGTTGGCGCTTGGGGCAGCAATTGGTTTGCCAAAATTATCAAGGATTTTTAAAGCGATTGGATGATTAGGCATGCGTAGTGCAATGGTTGATTGTCCTGCTGAGGCCAGTAAAGATACGGCACAAGATGGATGCCTGGGTAATATAATGGTCAAGGGGCCTGGCCAAAAAATATTTATAAGCTGATAAGCAATATGATTAAATATTGCCAATTCTTGAGCCATAGTTTTATTTAAAACGTGGATAATTAATGGATTAAATACTGGTCTATTTTTAAGTTGATAAATTTTGGCAACTGCTTGGTCAGATGTGGCATCACCAGCAAGACCATAAACTGTTTCTGTGGGCATACCAATAACGTTGTCTTGGTTTAACAGCTTTACCGCATATTGAATGGTGGTATCAGAGAAAGGTTGAATGAGGCGCATGTTTCAGACTTAAATAAAATTACCATAAGCAACGAAAGCAGGGTTAATAAAATTTTCTTTTCGGTATGACAATGGACTACCATCGATTTGACGAATATGCCCGCCAGCAGCCTCTAAGATTGCTTGTCCGGCAGCGGTATCCCACTCCATAATCTGTGTGCGTCGTGGGTAAAAATCTGCTTTTCCTTCGGCGATAAGGCAAAATTTCAACGAGCTACTGACAAATTCGTGTTCGGTAAAAGTTAAGTCCGGTGGCAACATTGGCATAATGCTTAAAGGGTGTTGCCGTTTACTGTTAAGTATTTTGGCTTTTGTACGTTCTTGGAAACGCGTTTTTATAGTAATTCTTTTCAAAGTTTGTTCTTCACGAAAAACAAGGTTTAAAGGCCTAATCGCTGCATAGATTATTTCACGCAAAGGTGCATAGATAACGCCTAGAACTGCCTCATGATTGCAAACCAGTCCTATATTTACTGTAAATTCTCCGCTGCGCTGAATAAAGTCGCGTGTACCATCAAGCGGATCCACCAACCAAAAGTAGTGATGATAGGATCTCAATACAGGCAGTTTTTTTTGTTCAGCTATTTCCTCGGCGATTACGGGAATTTCTGGGGTAATGTTTTTCAATTGACTGATAATCAATTCCTCAGCTTCTTGATCAGCATTTGTAACCGGAGACGAGTCAGATTTAGTATATATAATACACCGCTCTGGAAATTTATAATAATCCATAATCAGATTGCCAGCTTGACGGGCAACTAAAATAATTTGGTCTAATAAATTAAGGTTTAGATCTACAGTATTTGGATTCATTTTTAATAATAATTAAGTAACTTTTTATGTATGGCTGTGCCTATCAACTTCATCTATGTTAGGTGTTGATGATAGTGGCATTGCAATAAAATCTTTCTGCCGACAATTTAGTATAAATGCTTTACGTAAAATAATCCAAGTTATACTTATTGAAAGTAATAGGGTAACAAAACTACAAAACAAAAATAAGGCTTGCGCATCTATTATATGCATGACCAAACCAGCGGCGCTTGGACCTAGAGCCGCACCAACTCCCCAAACAATTAAGAGTAGTGCATTAGCTTCTACCAAATTATTTTTTGGTATGATATCTGCAGCCCTCCCTAAACCAATAGAATAGAATGGTGATATAAGACAAGTTAGCAATATAAAAAGTAACAACATGCTAGTATAGCTTGTTGTTCTATGCATAAAAATTACAAACGCAACGATACTTGATAAAGTCGCAAGAAAAGCAAGAACTTGTAACCGACCAATTCTATCCGACAGCCAGCCGATTGGGGGCAATGTTATTATAACGGTTAGTGGCCCAAGTACCAGCAGTAACGAAAGTTGTTCTTTGCTAAATGCAAGATTCTCTGTAACGCTGGGTAATAGGCTGTATAAGGGGGTATAAATGAAACCCGCAGTAAAACAAGCTAAGATGGCTGTTATGGTTGTTTGCCCTATTTTTTTATATCCCAAGCTTTTAATTGGCATAGCATCAGGGGGATTGATGCGTGTAAATGCAAAGGGCGTCATGGAGCTAAGCATGATAGCAGCAATAATAATAAAAATAATGACGCCGTTATTATCTTCGATATGTAGAGCTACTGGACCGATACCTGAAAAAAACCATGAAATTGTTGAATATATCGCTAATATTTGTCCACGCCATTGCGATTTGGTTTGGGCATTTAACCAACTTTCAATAACAAGGAACATGCCAGCAATAGATATGCCAATAAAAAAGCGTAAGATTAACCACGAATAAACTTGATAAAGTAAAATATGCATCAATATTGTTATAGCTCCAAACACTGCATACAGAATGGCTGCTCGAATATGTCCCAAGCGACGTATAAAATGTGGTCCTTGAAATGCCCCAATAACAAAACCAAAGTAATGGCAACTTGTAAGCGCACCAATAAGAATTGGCGATGTCTTTTGTTGTTCAAGCAAATATGAAACGTAAGGATTTAATAAGCTGATTGATGACTCCAGCATAGCAACAGCCAATAAAACCGGTAATACAGCGCGTAGGGATAATAACATAAGAATATTAACTTAAAATCTTTGCTTAATTAGTGATTGATTAGTACTAATCAGATGAACCGATACACAAAAAATACGTAAAATATAATGACTAACTTATGAAGCAACTTTCCGGAATAGATTGGCAGCGATTTTCAGAAATAACTAATTTACCAATTTATAAAATTATATCTGCTGTTCTACAATCGCTTGCAAGAAAAAAGCAACTTATTATACAGGCTATGCCCGGTGCAGGAAAAACTACAATAGTTCCGTTAACATTGCTGGAACAGGAATGGGCAATAAATAAAAAAATTATTCTTTTAGAACCAAGAAGGCTAGCTGCACGAATGGCAGCAAAACGTATGGCAAGTTTGCTGGGCGAGAAAGTCGGCCAGACTGTTGGCTTTCGGATTCGTGGGGACACAATGATCAATAAAAATACACGGATCGAGGTAATGACGGATGGGCTGTTTTTAAGATACCTTTTGGGTAATCCCGATCTTGAAAATATCGCGGCTGTTATTTTTGACGAGTTTCATGAAAGACGCGTTGATAGTGATTTGGGTCTTAGTCTACTTTTAAGCTGTCAGCAGGTCTTTCGCCCTGATATACGTTTAATAATTATGTCTGCCACGCTAGACTTAGTACCGTTACAGGTCGCTTTACCTGAAGCTGATGTAATATTTGCTGAAGGAAAGACTTACCCCGTCGCAACTTATTATTTAGCAAAAATGGATTATGAGACAAGCGATGATCAATATATGCGCGCTGTTAATTTAGCTTGGCTAAAAGAACACGGGGATATTTTATTTTTTTTACCTGGGGTATCTGAGATTCGCCGATTAACAAATAGGCTTCAAGAATCCCACTTACTAAAAGAAGCAGTGATTTTGCAGTTATATGCTGATTTACCTGAAGAAAAACAATATCATGTGTTAAATCCTACTGATAAACGTCGCAGGATAATCTTGGCTACTTCCATTGCTGAAACCAGTATAACCATACCCGGTGTGCGTATTGTTATTGACAGTGGCCTAAGCAGGCAGAATTTTTATCATCAAGTGCGTGGTGTAACTGAACTGCAAACGTTAAAATCATCGCTAGCAGTCGCCGAGCAAAGGGCAGGGCGAGCAGGGCGAACAGAACCCGGGGTGTGCTATAGGTTATGGAGTACAGCAGACCATAAGATTCGGATACCTCATCATCCACCAGAAATTAATCTGATTGATTTATCGCATATGTTACTTTTGATACATGCATGGGGAAGCAATATAGCCGATCTAGTTTGGGTGACAAAGCCATCGGAGCATTCGGTTAAAACAGCCCATGATACGCTATTACAAATAGGTGCCATGGACAAGGAGAAGCCTTATCACATAACCCCATATGGCATGAATCTTGCGTCTTTTGGTGTTCATCCACGCCTTGCACACGTCTTGTTGCGTTCAAAAGAGTTAAATATTTATCCTACAGCATGTTTGCTTGTTGCTTTTTTATCTGAGCGAGATTTTCTTAAGCCAAAAAGTTTAGAGACAAAAGATATTAATGTTCTCATACGGCTAAAGTATATTAGAACATATTTCCAGCACAAAAAAATTGATGAAAATCCAAATTTCGTTATTGATTTTGGCATCTTAAATCTAATTGCCAAGATGTTGGATGAGTTAATATCACCAGATGATTTGACCGATGATATTAAAGAACAGGATGTTGCGAGACTTATTGCTATAGCCTATCCACATCAGGTAGCAAGTAGGCGTGTGCAGCAAGACAAAAATGTTAAAGAAATATATTTTTTGCTCGCCAATGGGCAAGGGGCAAGATTACCAGCAACTGACCCCTTAGCAAGGCATCAGTTTTTGGCTGTGGCTCAGCTGGATGCTTCAGGCTCAAATGCACAAATTTTTTTGGCGGCACCATTACCAGATGATTTTTTGAAAAATGTTAAACTATCTCTAAGTCGAACAGTTGACGATATGTTTTTTAGCCCATCGGGCAAAATACAAGCCAAGCGGTGTCGTTTTTATGGCGACATACTCGTTGATGAGATGTTAATACCATTCAATTATCTGGAAGAGGCTTTTTTTACTAACCGCATATGCGAACTAATTATGTCTGCTAGACATCAATTGAATTGGACAGAAGATCTAAAACAATGGATTGGGCGGGTAGAATTTCTACGCAAACACGATTTACGAGGTGGTTGGCCATCTGTGGGACAACAGCATTTGTTAGAAACTTTGCCCGAATGGTTTATACCACATATTGATTTAGCGGCAAATTTTCTTGATTTAAAAACCATCAATATACAGGCTATTTTAGCCAATCTATTAGATTGGCAACAGCAAAAACTCTTATCAGAACTTGTGCCATCTTTTTTCTATACACCTGCTGGTCGTACAATAAAAATTGACTATCAGCATGATAAGCCAATTTTAGCCGCCCGAATTCAAGATTTGTTTGGGTGCAGTAACACCCCTACCATTTTAAACGGGCGCTTTAAATTGTTGCTACATTTGCTAGCACCGTCTGGCCGATCCGTACAGATTACCGACGATCTCGCGGGTTTTTGGAATTCCAGTTATCATAGTATCCGAAATGAATTACGTGGCAGATATCCAAAACATGCTTGGCCAGAACAGCCATGGTAAACTACATACCGATCAAAAAATATTTTTAATGACGTGTAGCAAGTTGCATATATCTTGCGCGTGCAGCACGTTCTATCGCAGCAGCTACGAGCATATCGATTTTCAGTTCATTGCGTACAAGATCAAGTATGCGTGCTTCCTCTTCGGTAACTTTTCCATCAGCAGCAGCTACATCGCAAGCTATGGTATAAACAGTTTCATACAAATTTGATGGCACTGCCTGGCTAATTTTTTGTAAAATTTGTGATATTTTATTTTTACCAGAAAGCATTTTTGCGCACTCAGCAGCAACTGCTGTAAGCCGTTCATGCGAAAAACCACTAAAGACTGGCAACTGTTTTACAATTGAACCAATCATCATCATTTCACGGTCGGTCATTTCACGGTCTGCAGCCGATACAATAACCATCGTATAAATTAACGCTTCATGAGCATTCAGCATTTTTACTCCTTAATTTTATTAATGTTAAATAATATTAAACAGTCAAAAATCAATCTATATCATGAATAATATTAAAAAAACACCTTACACGTGCTAAAAACATGTCTATAATCACCTCTTGTGAATATAACAGCGATTCAGCGTTTTAAAAAACCTATAAAAATATTCTTGTAAACATGACCAAAGAATTTAGACACCCATACCTTGAATCTTTACAAGCCCAATATAGAAATAAACAAATTTCTCGACGCCAGTTTATTAAGAGCAGCGTTCTTTTAGGTTTATCGATTCCTGCCGCCTTAAGCTTGACTGGTTGCGAGGAAAACAACACAAACCCCGGAGAACAGCAGCCCAATTTATTACAAGGCAAAGTTGGTGGTTATGTATCGTTTTCGATGAATATACCCCCCTTAGTTGAACCACAGCAAACCAATACAGTGCATGGTGCCAATCTTCTACGCCTGATTTCTGATTCATTAATCAGGATCGATAATAAAAATCTTCCAGTTCCCTGGTTGTTACAGCGATGGGAAGTTTCAGATGATTTGTTAAGTTGGACATTTTATTTGCGCCCTAATATTTATTGGTCAAATGGTGACGAGCTTACAGTTGATCATGTTATTTGGAACCTACAACGTTGGCTGGATCCACGTTTAAAGTCATCTCTGTTACCTTTAATGAAAAGTTACATGCTTGAGCAAGCGGTTGATAACGACATAACAGGTAGTAATCCAGAAAATCAGGTTCGTATATGGTCCAAGAACGCTATACAACGTATAAACAGCCATGTGTTTCGGCTGAATACGAAAATTCCACAAATAGCTATTCCAGAACATTTAGCCTATTATGGTGCCTATATTCTACACCCTGCCGATGGAGGAGAGTTTAAAAAGGGCATGTTAGGAACAGGGACATATGAACTAACGGACTTTGTTCCAGGGCGTCTTTTAACACTCAAGCGTAAAGAAAAACACTGGCTTAAGACGGCGTTTATTGAAACAATTGATGTTTTAAATTACACCAGCGACCCTGTTCAGTCTTTGCAAAAGCTTGTAGAACGAGAAATCGATGGAATGCAAGATCTGAATCTTAATCAGCATGCGGCTGTATTAAACTTGCCTTTTTTAAAAGTCTATCGTGCTCAGTCGGCGCAAACAGGTCTAGTACGAATGCTTATGACGCACCCTTTATGCCAGGATTGGCGCGTACGCAAAGCAATGCGTTTGGCATTAGATAACCAAAAGTTGCTGCAAGTTGGCTATAATGGTCTTGGTGTTGTTGCTGAACATCACCATATTTCGCCAACGCATCCTGACTATTATCTTAATACCTTATTTAAACAGAACATTGAGGAAGCAAAATCTTTGATGCAAGAAGCCGGTCACAGCCGTGGTTTTAACACTGAAATTATTTGTCGGCAAAATCCTGAGTGGGAGTTTTTAACGACGCAAGCTATAAGCAATATGCTGCGCGAAATTAATATACAGGCGGACGTTCGCGTTTTTCCGGGTAATATTTTTAACCAAGCTATTGAAAGTGGAGATTTTCCATTTGCGTTTACAAGTTGGCCACACCGACCACTTGGTATTATGACGATTAGTACGGCTTATCGCAGTAATGTTGCTGGTAATATAACCTTATATTCAAATAAGCTCTTGGATGAGAAACTGGACCAAGCAGGGGCGATCTTAGACCCTATTCAGCGGTCGAAGGTTATGCGAGACATCCAAATTATTATGCAAGATAACGGGCCAATTTGTCAGCCATTTTGGCAATCAATTTTTGCGGTTATGAATAAACGTGTTCAGAATTTTGAACTTCACCCAGCAGGTTATATTTTTCCTGAAAATTGGTGGATAAGCGAATAAAATAAGTGTTGTGTAGAGAAAGTTTACATAACCAGAAAACTTTCTTCGGTTACTGTTTCAAGAAGGGTTACATCTGGAATAATAATCTCTCGTTTAATGCAATGAATTAATCCTTTTTTCTCAAGATCGCGTAAAAACTTGTTTACACTTTCACGGGTTGATCCAATCAAACTCGCTAAGCGTTCCTGTGGAAGGTACATAGTAATCTTGGTGCCAAGGATATGCTTTTCTCCATATCTTCTGGCCATATGCGACAACGCGCGTGCCAGTCGTAAAGTCATGGAAAGAAAAACACTATTTTCAATCTGATAGGTTGACCAACGCATCCTTTGGCATAATAGTTCAAGCAATTTTATGGCAAGGTTTGGATGACCCCGAAGAAAGTGAAGAAAATTTTCTCGACTTATGCTGATCAGCTCTGATTCAGTTGTGGCCTGAGCAGTTGCTGTTCGTGGCATTTGGTCGATGGCTGCAATTTCGCCAAAACCCTCACCAGCTTCAAGAAAATTAAGGAACATGTCACGACCATCAACCGAAAAAGTGATAATAGCTATGCGCCCTTTTTTAATAAAATAAAAGTTGCTGTTGGTGTCGTATTTGCGAAAAATAAAGTCGTTTGCTTGAAAAAATATATGCCGGCCAAGCGATAAAAGCTCTTTAAGTTCATCGGCCGTTAGGCTTTTAATTAAGTCTGATTTATCGTTTTTGGTACTGTTCATGGCTTAATATAATTCTTATCTATTAACCAGACAATCAAGGCTGATGTCTTTTAATGCTTCTATCCCAGAAACTTGTGTGTTCAAAATAATAGCCAACCGACTTTGTAACCAGTGGTTTTTGCAATAATTTTTTTATTGTATCAACCATTTCCAAAGCATCTAGTTTTTTTTGATCAACCTTGTTCTGTTGTAGCCACGTTTGTAATTTTGTTATTTCGTCCAAATCGCCACCAAGATCAATAAAAAGCTTGATAACAGATTCATAGGTTCTTTTCGGGTAATATTGTTTTTTGGCTATATCAATAAACATACGGTGTGTTTTTTGTGTAATCACATTATTTGTAACAGCTTTATCAAGCGTATAACGCATATTCACCATTGCTTCAGATAAAGAACTATAACCAACTTCGGCGGGTGCGTGAACAACGGCAACTTCATCATCATCTTCCAAAATACCGCTGGCATAATCCTGGTATATTTTGCCACAGCCAATCATTCCAAAGGCATGTAATTCTGCTGCGCGTAGAGCGCCCATACTGCTGCTGCCAAATACATGAATGCCTTGTTTCATGGCAAATAGTATTTCCTTATGCCAAACAGATGGAAGGTTACCAAAATATCCATCAATAATGCCAATAATGGCCGGCTTTTTTAAGACCGAACGATAAACATCACCTTCAGCAACGGGGGGTAATATAATAATATTTTCCTGGGCAATAATATTTTCAGCAACGCTAGATTTTAGGAAAGCAGATATAACCACCTGTTGGGGTATGGTTGGGCCACAAAAAATATGTATAATATTCATGATTGATGCCTTATTAAAATTTCCTGCGCGCGCGGACCAAATTTGTAGGATGGGGAGGAGGCAATACCCTCAAGACCAGGAATAATAATTTTAACAACTGGGATTCCAAATTCTTTCCGCGTTAGATTGACGGCTATAACCTGGTTAATCCCACAAGCTTTAAGGCGTCCCAGCTGCCAGTCAATATCTTCAGCAATATTACGCGAATGCCAACTTGCGCCATCATTAAAATGACGCTGCTGCTGATCTTCAATTTTTTTGCGCCATGTAAAATAAACACTTTCTTGGAGATGCGCTTCATATTCTTGCCTAGGCATATCATCACGTGCCCCCGAAATAAATGTTAAACGGCTTTGTGCAGCTTCTGTAAGGGCGCGTCTTAATGCAATAGCACGATTAGGATGGCAACCCATGCCGCTTGATGGGCGGAATCCATGATGGGGTGGAGGTGTATTTTCAATAACACGGCAAAGAAAGGTTGGTATGCCTAGGTTACTGGTCATCTCCCAAACACCAACCAATATGTTGGCATCACGATACCTGGTTAGCAATTCTACACAGCCCGGTTCATCAACAGTGCTGATGTCAATTTTTGTTTTAGCCTGATGTTCACTTTGTAAGCAGTGCCACAATGTGGTTGCATCACGTTCGATAACCTCGCTGATGCCATGGTTGATTGCCTCAAGAAGATGATTTCCTGAAGCTAGACCATTAGAATTACTTGGAAAGCAACCATGTCCTGATGGTTTTGGCAAACAAAAATTAATGCTAACACTTTCAAATGGTACCATGGTGGCACAACCATTCATTAAATCCGTACCTTCTACCCATAAAATTGGATAGTTCGGGTGAAAAGGGCTATTGGGTGATTGTGGCATTAAGCTCACGTCAGCCAGTCGATGGGTGTGGTAAATCTCAGCGTAACTGCTTAAAAGGATTGGAAGCCGAATGTTTTCAGCGTGATAGGCTTCAATTGACTCCATAACAGCCGAAGCTTTAGCGGCATTCAGTGTTAACCCTTTGCCCTGCGATACTGAAATTGAGCGTGAATTAGGCCTTGTCGCCATAACAACTGGGATGCCAATGTGATCCAGGCCGGTAACATTAGCTATCCTGGTAATACCAAAAACCGGAAGAAGCCCCTGTACGCGTTCTAAGGTTTCAGCAGCATCAATAAGACGTTCACCCTGGGTATACTCAACCGGTTTGCCAAAGCCTAGGCTGCTAAAATTAACTATGCTACCAGGTTTTTGTGGCTGCTCATTATTATTAAGCAGGGATGATATATTAAAACTTATCATGTGCGTGTTTTAATTCCCTATACGAAAGGCTTATTATTAGTTATTATTTATTATTTGATACTAAATTTGCCTTATTCTTTTCATAAATACTATAGCAATTTTTGTATAGGCTATAGCAAATAATTATTATGAATGTAATAAAAACATGATTTTTAAAATAAGAAATAAGCAATTTATTTGCTATAATTTTTACTTAACTATTTGATTATACAAGATAAAAAAATTAATTAAATAAATTATCAGTCAAGATTTATAATTATTATGGATTAAAAAACCTGTATGAACGACTTTGTTATTACGTTGTTAGACCACTTGCTACATATTTTTAAGGTCTAAGAGGTAACATTTTATATGTCATGCGTTTAATAAAAAAAAAGATCAAAGTGTTCAGCAATATATAAGACAACAACATCTTATATAAACTGCCATAATTTTATCTATAATCCTATCTTTTCTTGTGTGGCTTAGACGGTTTTTGTTTTTTCTTTCTTTGTTTTTTTACTGTTGCTATAGCTGATTGGGCAATTACGCCTTGTACATTGGCATAATGCATATTGATCACCATGTTGAACACTTCACAAAACTGAAGCATATTACTTTCATTAAGTGCGAATAAAAAAATAGTTATTAATTCTTGTTGTAAATCGTCTTTTGTTTCATCGGGCATAATCGATGCAAGATATGTAGTGTCTTTTTGTTCTGCCGTTAATTTTGAAAGAAAAGCAATCGAGCCTTTTTCATTTTTTTCCTTGATAAAATCCATAATCAAATTGGCATCAATCGTACTTTTATCGGATGTTTTGTTCTTGATTATTGATTTAAACTCTTCGGGAATCGTTTTGGATTTAGCAACTAGTGATACAATATTTTCAAGCATATCACTTTGGATTGTTGCCGACGCTTTTGATGCGACCTCGGCAATTGGGATTATTTGCTCAATTTGTACAGGCGGTAGAAAAGACATACGTGTTGAACAAATAGTATTTGCAACATTGGCTGCAATATATTTGGGTGTCAGGTCAATTAAATTTACAAATATTTCTTCCATACTAAGAACTTTTTTATGTTCATTGGTTGTGGGTGTTGTATCACTCATTCTATTCTCCCTGGGTTGCTTGATTGTTAAACTTTTTAGTAAGTAATTTAAGAAACATTTAATCGATTATACTATTACTAAGAATTTTATCAAAATTTAAAACCGGCTTTGTAAAGCTGCCACATTTACTGTTAGTACAACGGTCACAATCTTTGTCTATTCAGCCTATATTCATATTAATTAGGCGAATGTACCAAACATTACATAAAAAAAATATATAACTTTTTTTAAAAAAAACTGTGAGCTAGATCACAGTTTTTCATTTTTTTTTGTGATACGGGTTGTGGTGATTGCAAGAATATTTTGCTTCGAATCACCTGTGTGATTAGCCAAATCTCTTGTGGTCTGCTCTGTGTGTGATGATTGGGGCGATTAAAATTGGGTAATCCTATATTTTGAATGACCCCAATCAGAAATTTTTTTAACGAGGTTTAAATGAAAAAAGATCATTTTATTGTGCTTGGGCAGGATGGTAAAAGCTATTTTATTGTCGACAGCCGCTGTTTTCCTGCATCGAATCAGGCAATCGAAGGTGCTATGGTTCAAACCAGTAATTGTTCTTCGCCTGCTTCTTCAGTTGGAAAACTCTATCCGCCCGTTTTGCCAACAAATTATACAAGGAACAGGCCTGATTACATAGCGCCATCATTAAGTTCAATATTAATTAAATATAACCGCCGCAACCGTCATTAGTAGATAGTTTATTTTAATACATAATGCGATTGGGTAAATGGTTGTAATCGTCAAGTACGGCCTAAAACTATATAACATACGTCAATGATCGCTTACATTGCTTATGCGCTTGTTGGTTGCTGACGATTATATTGTGTTTATAGGTGTTATGATTGTACGATTTATGTTTGGTGTTTTTGTGATTCTTAAACCATTTTATTTATGGGTTGCCTTTGTATATCCTTAAGGCCGAATCATATGAAAGCATAGACTAGGTTTATTGCCAGTTATTATTTGCTGTACAACATAAAAATTCTTAGCTGCCGACAGACAGGCTTGACCTTTTCAATTTTGTTTGGACAGTATTAAGATTATTAGGCAGTTTATTGCGAATAATTGCGTAAACTATTAAAACTGCACATATTAAACTGTGCATTACCTTGCCGGTGCCCTGGTAAGCAAGATATCCAAATAAAGACAGGTAATTTTATAAAACTAAACAATAAAAAAACAGGTGGATAATCGCCATTAACCACCTGTCTCTTTTTCGATCAACTTTTTTATTTGTATATCTAACATCATGATTTGATTGGAGACCAACCAATCGAGAAACAATTTAACAGCACTTTTTTACAAAAAACAAATTATATATTAATATGTAATATTTGTTTTAATAAAAAAATTTCTTATATAATCAGCCTTATAAAATATAAAATTTATTTTTATACACATAATACGAGTCAATATTCTATTAAATAATTGCCGTTTTCCAAATATAATTTTGGGGTTGTTAGAAAATAACATTCAATTCTTAAAAAAATACGTATTATCAACAATCTTAATCAATGCCTGGGATAGCGATTTTTTTAACAAGCCAAACTAATGATAGGCAGCAATATTGCGATCACGGATGCCAGTTGCTGATGGGAAAAGCTAATGCAATTATTTTAAAACTGGTGCTGTGTGTTTAGGTGCAGCTAGCCATTGATTTTTATCGTGTGCAGATATTTTGTTTAATGTATTTGCAATGGATTTGGTTATTGTGTGTGCTAGTAAAGTTGCAGCAATACAAGCCATTAAAACGATATAAAGGCGACAAGATAGGTTGTTGCAATTTTTATCTATACCAACACCCAATACAGAGGATTGGACGGCATAGATAAAACTTTATTTAAGCTAGGTCGGAATAAATTATACCCAAATTTGTGCCGTGATTCGGTGGTTAAAAACAGGCAAAACCCAAAGCCATATCAAATCGACGACAATACTTATTGTGAAGCTTTTAGTTGATAAAAGAAATTACCATAGAGTGAGCTACAAATTTAAGGAATTGCTGACTAAATAAAAAAACCTAGGGTTGGTTAAGTTTTTGTGCTTAAAGCGACGTCAATATGGGGGCTGATTTGCTTGATGTGCTGGTGGGGTGCTACGGCTATTTTTTACGATAAGTTTCATAATGATTATTATAAAACCGGAAGAGGGTTATTGCGCTAGTGTCCGTAAAGGTGGATACGAACAAGGTGCCGGTAGTAAAGTTCCACGGTTTCGGTCTGTTAACACGGTGGTGAAGTATCGCTGTACTCGTGCCAAATACTAGAAACGAATCATTAACAAAATCAAACCTGACAGCATTTTCTACACCGGTGGTTATCGGTCGTACAATTCATAAGATGTGCCCAAGTTCAAATATTGTTAAACCATTGCTTTGTTAGCTTTGTTGGTAAACAGAATCATAACAAGGGTTTCAAAACTTTTGGAATAAAACCAAGTGTATCTTGCAAATACCAGCCCTAAAAAATTTTCCTCCGTTTTGCAAGGAATGTGCGTTCAGCTTCAATCGCGGTTTACCAAAATAATCGTTGGAAGCAAAAAAGCAGACCAATTTTGGGTCTATCTATGACAGTTCAAAAAAAGCTTGTTTATTGAACAGCAAGAAAAACACAATATGTAATAATACCTTCTACCTTAACTGCTGATAGCAGAACTGATTCGTTTTTTTAAAATAATCTTGCGGGTACCAATAATTGAATAAGACAATATATATTTGCTGGTTTTAGAGAGAAGGGGCAAAATGCAAACCTGAGATCGTACCGGTAAAATGGTGATAAAATAAAATACTGAAATATTACACCGCCCTATTTACCAAAAATCCAATAAGACCGAATCAGGAACACATGTGCACATAAATTTATCTGCACGTTTTAAGGTTTCATAAACAATACTAAAATGAATTAATTATTGGTTTTGTGGTTTTGCATGGTTTACTGCGTTTGCATTAATTATGTTTGAAAAATATGATTTTTAGCAATTGGGCTGCTTAATAATTATGTTAAGTTATTGTCTTCATATTGGTTTAACAAACGTGGCTATTGCACGATATTGAATTATGCTATGTGTCTAGCAGATTATAACCTAAAGCAAAATTTTACTGCATCAGAAATTTTCTAAGGTAAGCATATAAAAGTATTACAACGACCTGTGGAAAAAATTCTTGATAATTTGAAAAAAAAATTTAAAGGGAACTTGTCAATCATCGAAAATATGCGTAACTAATTTTGCTTGTTGAATTTTTCCTAAGCTGTTTTATTTGCTATGTTTGTGCTGTTTTTAGTTGCTTCTTGATGCCTATCAATAATTTCTGTTCGAAAAACCTTGGGTAATATATATTCATAACAGGTTGGGTTGGCGGATAAAATATAAAAAGTTCCTGATTCGGTCTTGAAAACAAATTTGTCTGTAAATAAGACAGGTTTTTGCTTAATAGCATAAGCGGTTATATAAAAACATCGTACCCAAACCAACAAAAAAGAAGATTTTATGTTTTTTTGTATGCATGATCTAATGTAGTGCAAGCAAAAATTGATAAAGTTTTTGCTCTTGATCGGGGACACAGTTTATTTTTTTAGGGTATACAACAACAGAATAGCTAAATCTATAAGACATAGTGGGTTGTTGTAGTTTGACCCCAATGATATAGTCCTAAGCTGCTTATGATTAATGGATGTTTTTTTTAATACTAGTGTCTTAGTATAGACAATATATTTTGGCTTATGAAAAAGATAAGGGCTGAAAAAAAGGGTAACAGTAAAACTGTTACCCCTTAAGTTATTATCCTACTTTTTTATTACAGCACCTTTACAACTACAACACCCAGAAGGTGTAGTAGAAGTTGATACCGAATGCTTGGTTGTTCAAACATCATGATCAGATTATAACCTTGTTTTCAAAAAAAACCGTAAAAAATTCGTATAGTAATAAAAAAATTGTACATAAAAATAAGGGAAAAATGGCGGATTTCCAATAAACACTATTCTGTTGCGAGTTCACAAGAAAGGTTAACGGCGCTATTTTCGTAAAAAAACATCGACATTTTTGCAAAAAAATGGGCGGCGGCACTAAAAAACATTTTTGCTTTCCGCAATTGACCCAATTTTTGGTGTAAATGACCCAAGGTCATATAACAATGAGCCTGGCTTGGACGCAGGTTTTCTTGCTTACAACGCAACAAAGATTGGTTGATTAGGTTCGTAACAGATTCCGAATCAACCGAATCAGATGATGCAAGCAAAATATCGGCCTTAAGCCGGTAAAGCCATGCTTGGTTATATCGCTCGCCCATAGTTTCGGCATTTAACAAGGCATTGTTACACACCTGAAGTGCGGCAGAATAATTTTTAGCTAATAACAGTGTTTCGGCATACCAGCCCAAAATTTGGCTTAAAAAACTTTTTTCAATTGATTTTTCATATTCAAAATCAAAGGTTTCCCTAAATTCTTTTAAGGCACCATCAATATCGCCCAAGCGCGCCTTGGCATAGGGAATAATGGCAATATACGGTCCAAATAAACGGCTTTTACTAAAAACACAAAATTTGCGGTTTTTTTCAAGAAGGTCTAAACCTTCGGCAAACCGGCCTTGGTGAATGTAAATATCACCTAAACGGCTATTAACATAGGCCTGGCTGAAGGGATGATTGCTTTCAGCAGCTATCGCCCAAGCTTGACGTGCATATTTATATGCCTGTTGGAAATCGCCCCGAAAGCCACTTATTTGGGCAAGATTTATGTAGGGATAAGCAGAAGCAATTATAAATAAGCCATATTGTTTAAAATGGCCGTTATCTTGATACAACAGCCTAAGAGTTTTTTTGCATAAAATTGCTGATTTTGTAAAAAGGCCTAAATCAAAACATACCCCACTTGTTCTTGCTTGGGTTGGTATTTGATGTGTGCGGTTTAAATTGGGTGTTTTTAAAATTTTTTCCCCAAGTTCAAGGCAATTATTAAACTCGCCTTTTAACCAATAATATAGCATCAACAACAATTTTGTTTTTACGATAAAATCAATGTTTTTTGCCTTTGTTGCTAATGCAAGTGTTTTATTGATCAGATGTTTGGCAATACCCAAATCACCCCTAATAATATAGGGTTGTAAAACTTGTAGATGCACATCAATTATTTGCCCAAGCTGTTTTTCGGCTGTTGGCAACCTATCTAATGTATTAATGGCATGATTGTAAAATTCGATGGACGCTTCATGGTTGGCTTGATTAAGTGCCTTAAAGCCCGCTTCAATATTGGGTAAAACAGATGCAGTAATGCTTTCTTCGGTTAAGCTTGCCGACGACGAAAACTGGCCATCATAATAACCCATTCAATACCCCTGCAAAAAGTAATACAAAAAATTAAACCAAGGTTTCGGGTATCAACAATCCAAAACCTTGATTTTACAGCAAAAAAACAAACATCGAACAATATCAACAGTAGCTACATACCATAAATAAAGTCAATTTTATTTATATAAAAACTTAATTTTACTATTGTAAAACTGACTCTTCAATGGTTGGCCGAGAGAATGCAAACACATTATTTACATCTGAGGACTCTTCAATGGTTGGCCGAGAGAATGCAAACACATTATTTACATCTGATGAAAAAAAATTATTTGGCATGAGTTTTTTCCTAGTTTTAAGGGTTTTTCATATTTATTTTTTGATTTTTTTTGCGAACAATATAAAATTTTAATTTACCAGTATTTTATTATAATTATTTACCGATAATGCCATTAAATAAAAAATAATATAAGATTTATTTATATATATGCCCATTGTAATAAATAAATTTTATACCCAAAAATAATTACCCATAAATTCAAAACAGAAAATTTTTGTTGATATATTTGGTATTGATTTTGAATCAACAT
>CAYPXH010000013.1:0-29203 GCA_964414755.1 uncultured Rhodospirillaceae bacterium
GCCGGCCCTTTCTTGTTTCGGTTTCTCAACACCACCATAAATTTGACACGCGGCGGTGTTAGAACCATTACCTAATAGAGCACATCTATTACAGATGCTTTGATTATAGACGCCTTAAGCAATTTTTTGCCAAATATTGCGGGCAATATGAAGAAAAGTTTGGCTAATTGCATGTTGCGGCTGGGTTATTACCAACGGTTTTCCTGCATCAGACGCCTGACGAAGGCCAAGTTCGAGCGGAATAGCCCCTAATAAATCAGTTTCCATTTTTTTGGCCTCGACTGCAACGCCGCCATGGCTGAAAATATCGCTTTGCTGGCCACAATGGGGGCAAATAAAATAGCTCATATTCTCGATAAGCCCCAAAATGGGTACCCCCACTTTACGGAACATATTCAACCCCTTACGCGCATCAAGCAACGCAATATCCTGAGGGGTTGAAACAATTACTGCACCGGCCAACGGTACTTTTTGTACCAAGGTAAGCTGCGCATCACCTGTGCCGGGGGGCAAATCAACCACCAGCACATCCCGCACCCCCCAATCAACATCGTGCAATAATTGCTGAATAGCCCCCATAACCATTGGGCCACGCCAAATAAGCGGTGCTTGCGTGTCCAGCAAGAACCCCATCGACATACACGCAAGACCATAGGCAACAGGAGGGGAAAACTTTTTATTGTCCTGAACCATTGGTTTTTGGCCACTAATGCCCAGCATCGCCGGCTGGGACGGCCCATAAATATCTGCATCCAAAATTCCAACCTTAAGCCCCAGCCCAACAAAAGCCAAGGCCAAGTTGGTGGCAACTGTTGATTTACCGACACCACCCTTGCCACTGGCAACTGCAATAATTTTTTTAATGCCGGCAATTGGTGGTATAACTGCACCACTCATTTGCCCAGCAGCAGATGAGGGTTTGGATGCAGGCAAAGATGATAAGGCAGGTGCAGATCGTTCAGCTGTAAATATAACGCGGTGGGGTTGGCTTAGCGGTATTTTTTTCAAGCATTCTGCAACTTGCTGTTGGATTTTGGCCTGATGGTCAGGGTGCCCCTGTACAAGGGAATCATGTATAACAATGAACCATGTACCATTCTGATTGTGAACATGTTCAAGAAGTGCCGCTTTAGGGAATAACAAACCGCCATCGGGCACCCGCCAAGACAGCAAATGATGGCGGATTTCACCTTCGTTCATAATATCCTCCTGATTTTTAGGAAAGCATGTTGACTAATACACCAACAAGGCCTGTTTCCTTATAATTCAAGCCAAAATACGCAACGAACGCAACAGAAATATCACCAAAATAGATATAATTTTAAAAACAAACCCTTGATAATTGCGCTGTTTATTTTATCTATAGTTAAAGCTTCCTATTAGCAAAGGATAAAATAATGGCTTGGAATCAGCAAAAAAACCCTTGGGGGCAAGATCAGCCCGGATCACCTTGGGGCCGCGGCGATAACCAGAATAATCAAGAACCACCCGATATGGATTCGGGAAATTCGGGGTATCGGGGTGGACCAAAAAACCCATTTCGCGATATGTTTTCAGGCGGAAATCCATTTAACAGGCCAAGAACGATTGCGTTTTTTGCTATTGGCGCCTTATTAGTTTGGCTAGCAACCGGTTTTTACCGCGTCGATGCCAACGAGTTGGGTGTTGAAACGGTTTTTGGGCAATATGCCGGCACAACAACCCCTGGTCTTAATTATAACTGGCCTGCACCAATTGGCGGCGTTCAAACTCCCCGCGTAACTGAAGTGAACCGTGTTGAAATTGGTTTTGTGTCCAGTGGGGATGGACAACGTACTGTAAACCGCGACCGGGTTGCCGAAAGCTTGATGCTAACAGGTGACGAGAACATTATCGACATCCAGTTTGTGGTTTTTTGGCAAATTAAAGATGCCGAAGATTTTTTGTTTAACGTCCGTGATCCCGAGGCCACAGTTAAAAACGTTGCTGAAAGCGCCATGCGCGAAATTATCGGCCGCAACCCGTTTGACCGCGCCCGCACCCTGGGGCGCAGTGAAATTCAAAACCAGGCGCGCGAATTAATACAAAGCATGCTTGACGGCTATCAAACAGGCATCATTGTTACCAACTTGCAAATGCAAAAAGTTGACCCCCCGCAAAGCGTGATCGATGCGTTCCGTGACGTGCAAGCCGCCCGCGCCGACAAAGAACGGGCAATTAACGAAGCGCAGGCCTATTTTAACGTTATCACGCAACAAGCCGATGGACAAGGGCAGCAAATTGTTAAAGAGGCTGAAGCCTACCGCGAAGAGAAAGTTCTTATTGCTCAAGGTGAAAGCCAACGTTTTCTGTCGCTTCTGGCCGAGTATCAGAAATCGCCAAACACCACGCGCCAACGCCTGTATTTAGAGAATATCGAGCAAATTTTGCAAACCATGCCCAAAATTCTTCTTGATCCCAATCAAGCTGGACCATTACCACTTCTACCGTTGCAGCAACTATTGCAACAGCAAAAACCAGCCCCCGTGGTAACACCCTAACTTTGGAATAAAACAATTGGAATGCCCCGGCATATGTGCCAACCTGTAAATCGATAAGGACTAATCATGAACCCAACCTTGCGTAATGTTTTATTAGTTGTTGTTGCGGCGCTGCTGGTTATTGGCTACAGCTCGATGTTTATTGTGCAGCAATATCAAAAAGCTTTGGTGCTTGAACTTGGTAAACCAGTTCGGGTTACCGAACCTGGCTTACATTTTAAAATACCCTTTGTCCAAGATGTTGTTTATATTGACGGCCGCATTTTAAACCTGGATGCCTTACCACAAGAAGCACCAACATCCGATCAAAAACAGGTGATTGTTGATTCGTTTGTCAAATTTAAAATTGTTGATCCATTAAAGTTCTATCAAACCCTGCAAACCATAGAATTTGCGCAACAACGCCTTGGCCCTGTGGTTAATTCGAACGTACGCAACTTACTGGGACAAGTGCCTTTGGAGCAAATCCTAACCGACAAGCGCAGCGAGCTGATGGCGCGTGTTCGCACCTTGGTTGACGCCGAAGTAAGCCAGTTTGGTATTACGATTATTGATGTGCGTCTTAAACGCATTGACCTGCCCGATGAAAACAGCCAAGCAATTTTTAGGCGTATGCAAACACAGCGTAAGCAAGAAGCAAGCCGCTTCCGCGCTGAAGGCGAGCGTGATGCCCTAGCCATCCGTTCAGAAGCAGATAAGCAGAAAGTTGTTATTCTTGCGAATGCGCAAAAACAAGCATCCATTCTTCGCGGAACTGGCGATGCCGAAGCTGCCGGTATTTATAATTCTGCCTATGCACAAAATGCTGGGTTCTTTGAATTTTACCGGTCACTACAATCACTACGCCTTGCACTGAATTCAAATACCACCAGCTTTATTGGATCGGCAACCGGCGATTTCTTTCGCTTTTTTTACAAAGCCAATGGCCAGTAGAAATTGGTATAACGTCGTAAAACTGCTATTGCTAAACATAATAAATACGTCATGACACTCTGCGTCTTGTGTTGTATCCCTATGGCTTTTTAAGCAAAATATGCTATAGTCGGATGCGGTTGATCAAAAACCCATGATAGCAAGGGATTAAAACATGAAGACGACGCGTAAGATGTTTGGAATGTATCGGTTTATGCTGGGCATGATTGCTGTTTGCAGTGCTTTAAGCCCGTTTGGGTTGTTACGCGCAGCACCCGACGATTTCCAGATTCTGGCAGCCAAATTATTGCCGGCCGTGGTTAATATTTCCGTTGTCCAAACCGGGCCTGCCAGTCAGGATGATTTTAGCGGCGGTGATAGTTTTTTAAAAGATTGGTTTGATGGCGATAACCAACCCGGGTTTGAAGAAGAAAGCGAATCTTTAGGATCGGGCTTTATTATTGATCCAAGTGGTTATATTGTTACCAACCATCACGTTATTGAAGGCGCCACACGCATTAGTGTTCGGCTTTACGACAACCGTGTTTTTCAGGCAAAATTAATCGGCACCGACCCAAAAACCGACCTGGCGCTTTTGAAGATCGAGTCAAGCAAACCGTTTCCTTTTGTGCCGTGGGGTGATTCCGAAAAAACCAAAATTGGCGAATGGATTATGGCCATTGGTAACCCGTTTGGCTTGGGTGGATCTGTCAGTATTGGGATTATTTCCGCAAGCCAGCGCAATATTCATAATGGCCCCTATGACGATTATTTACAAACTGATGCCGCAATTAACCAGGGCAACTCTGGCGGCCCAATGTTTAACATGCGTGGCGAAGTAATTGGCATAAACACAGCGATTATTTCCCCTTCTGGTGGCAGTGTTGGTCTTGGGTTTGCTATTTCTGCAAATTTGGCACGCGACATTATTGACCAGCTGCGCCAAAACGGCCGAGTACGTCGGGGATGGATTGGCGTTAATATTCAGTCGGTCAGCGATGATATGGCAACAAGCCTTGGTCTTACACCAGGAACCGGGGCGCTGGTTAGTGGGGTTGTTGCCAATTCGCCTGCTGAAAAAGCAGGTCTTAAAAAAGGCGATGTAATTGCCAAAATTAATAACCGTGATTTAACATCGGCCCGTCTTTTGCCACGGATGGTTGCAGCCCTTCCTATCGGTAGTAAAATACCGGTTGATATTTTTCGCAATAAAACTCCAATAACCCTTCAACTTGACATCCAGGAATTACCCGAAAAAACCACGGACGATACTACATCAACCACTCCGCAGAACGCAGGGGTTAGTATTCCGGAACTTGGGCTGATTGTTAGCCCGTTGGATGCAAATTTACGGCGGCGCTTCGATATTCCGAAACAAGTACAAGGTTTGGTGATTCTGAATGTTGAAAGTGGCAGTGTTGCAGCCCAAAAAGGCCTTAAAACCGGTGATGTTGTTCACGAAATTAACCAAAAACCTGTTCGTCAGGCAAGTGATATTGTTGCAACCTTAAAAGAGGCGCAGGAAAAAGGGCATAAGGTGTTGACCGTTCTGATTATTCGCCAAGGCGATTATCAATGGGTTGCCCTAACGACCCCACCAGTTGTTTCCACACGCTAATTTCAAGATATTAATTTTGTCAGGATTAAAACGTCCATGACCGTGCCCATCATTGTTATTGCCGGCCCTACAGCTGCGGGAAAATCGGCACTGGCACTGGCTTTAGCAGAACGTTTTAATGGCTGCATTATTAATGCCGACAGCATGCAAGTTTATCAAGAAAGCCACATCCTAAGCGCCCGCCCGCCTGCAAAAAATTTGTTGTCGATTCCGCATTTATTATATGGGCATTTACCAATTAACCAGGCTTGTTCGGTTGGTTTATGGTTACGTTGGGTTAACGACATTGTAACCAACCCAAAAACAACCAACTGCCCCCTTTTTATTGTCGGTGGCACAGGCCTTTATATTCGGGCATTAACCAATGGACTTGCTATTATACCGCCGGTGCCAGATACAATTCAAAAAGAAACGATGCAGCTTTGGGAAAAGCTGGGGCCAAATGGTTTTCACCAAAAATTACAGGAAGTTGATAGCGCGATGGCCAATCGTTTGCACCCGAATGACCGGCAACGCTTGGTACGTGCATTGTCGGTTTATTTGGCAACTGGTCGCTCGCTCAGTGATTGGTGGGATAAGCCGCACCACCCAATTGCCCAAAAATGGATTGGCTTTTGTTTACTGCCTGAACGGGAACAATTATATCAAGCCTGTGATCAACGTTTTTTACACATGATGCACCATGGTGCCCTTGAAGAAGCGCAATCCATCTATAACATGCACCTATCACCACAATTACCTGGTCTTGGCATTTTAGGGCTGAAGCGATTTTTTGCTTATTTTGATGGCGCCATAACCCTTGATCAAGCCATAAGCTTAAGCCAACAGGACACACGCAACTATGCCAAAAGGCAAGTCACCTGGTTTACCCATCAATTTGCAAACGCCACACCCATTAGGCTTGAAAACGGCCAATCATCATCAGAGAGAGCAGTCATTAAGATAATCAGCGAAAAAATTAAGTTTTTTCTAGACCATGTTGGGTCATTTCAGGGGGCATCCCCTCAACACCTGCAGGGTCTTGATGGCTAATGATCTCAGCATTGGGAAACAAAGCTAAAACCATTTCTTCAACCTGATCGGAAATATAATGCGCTTCAAGCAACGATACGTTGGGATCAAGTTCTAAATGATACTGAATAAAAACATGCTGGCCAGCAGAACGTGTACGCAAATCATGCACTGCCCTTACTTTGGGATGTTGGTAAATACATGCAATAATTTTTTGCCGATCAGCATCCGATAATTCACGGTCAATTAATACGGATACAGCTTCACGCCCAACCCGCCAGGCAACAGTCATAAAATAAATGGCAATTGCAGCTGCCAAAAGCGGGTCAATCCACACCCAGCCTTTCCAAGCAATAATAACAAAAGCCCCCAGCACCGCGGCATTGGTCATAACGTCGCCCACATAATGCATGGCATCGGCCTTAATGGCTATTGAAGCTGCCTGTTGCAATGTTCGCCGCTGATAAATAATTAGGCACAACGTAAGGATAATTGAAAAAATCATTACCCCAACACCAATCGCGGGATTATCAACAGATTGAGGGCTGAAAAGGCGGCTGGTGGCCTCGATCAACAAGATAATTGATGAACTGCTAATAAACAAAACCTGTCCCAACGCAGCCAGTGATTCGATTTTTCCATGGCCAAAACGATGTTCATGATCAGCCGGCTGCAATGCCAAACGAATCGCAAGCAAATTAAGGATAGAAGCCGCAATATCAAGAAGCGAATCAACCAAAGTTGTCAGCAGGCTTAAGGAATCGGTCAGCAGATAGGCAGCAAATTTAACCAAAATTAAGGTTGCCGCAGTTAAAACCGATGCCAATGCCGCCCGTTTTACAAGACGCTGATAAGGGGTTTGTGGCAAAATTTGCTGGGATTTGTCTGGCGCGCGCATGTCTAAACCCTAGGGAAAAAGTTGCTGGATAGACCAGGTTTTGTCGTTTTTTGCGCGTTGATAAACCCACCGATCATGTAGCCTTGAGGGTTGATCCTGCCAGAATTCCCAGCGGATTGGGCAAAGCCGAAACCCAGACCAATAAGGCGGTCTTGGAACATTCTGGCCATTAAATTGCTGTTCAAAGCGGTGCACGCGTGCCTCAAGCTCGGCACGATTTTGTAGTGGGCGCGATTGCAGCGAAGCCCATGCACCAATCTGGCTTGCGCGCGGGCGGCTGGCAAAATAGGCATCAGCTTCAGGTGTGCTAATAACATGAACATCGCCTTGCAAACGAACCGAACGTTTTAAACTTTTCCAATGAAAGCACAGGGCAGCATGGGCATTTGCCATTAAATCGCGCCCTTTGTGACTTTCAAGGTTGGTATGAAAAACCAACCCCTGTTCATCATAATGTTTCATCAACACAATACGCACAGATGGCATGCCATGGGCGTCAACTGTTGCCAAACTCATGGCATTTGGGTCTTCTGCTTCTGAAGCGCAGGCCTGATTGTACCAGCTTTGAAAAAAATGAAGCGGATTTTGGTGCTGTGTCATGCTTTATCCTCTTTTACTTATTATCCTATCAATATCCTTAAGAAAAAATAAAGGGAATTTATCGGTAAGAATACAATCGCTGCACTTTTAGGTTTTAATAATTTTATTACAGGTTTAATTGCCTTGCAACTTCATGGTTGTATATGTTGTTGATCAAGTATTTCTAGGTCTTTTGTTCTTTCTTTTAATTACCATAGACTTTATGTCACTTTCATTAAAAATAAATTTGTGCTATAGGGGTCAACAACGCACCCATTTAAAAGGAGAGTAATGATGTTAAGAAATTTAATGCGGAAGTATCGTTGGCTTAGTTTGTCGATGATGACTGCTGCAACATTAAGCCTTGCTGCTTGCAATAATGGCATGGGTCCCAAGGAAACAGTTGGCACCCTTGGTGGTGCCGCGTTGGGCGGTTTTGCTGGTTCACAAATTGGCAAGCGCGGTAGTAGCGGCAATTTGGCGGCAACTGCGGGGCTTGCCTTGCTTGGCGCATGGCTTGGTAATGAAATTGGTAAATCGCTTGATCGCGCTGATCGCTTGGCCGCTGAACGCACTGCTGTCGAAGCTTTTGAATATGCCCCCGATGGACAACGCCGCACCTGGCAAAATCCCAATAAAAATGTCAGTGGCTATACGGTTCCTACCCGAACCTATCAAAGCCGCGATAGTAATTTTGAGGTTTGTCGCGAATATCAAACCGCTATCATGGTTGATGGTCAGCGTCAGGTTGGGAAAGGCACAGCTTGCCGTCAACCCGATGGAACATGGCAAATTGTTAATTAATTAGCTATATACTGTCACAACCAAAGACATTAAAGGGGGATTTTCCCCCTTTTTTGTTTTCCCCATAAGCTTTTTTAGGTTATTAATCATGGTGTTGATCTGGTGCTGATAATGGGCATCATTAGCATGCTTAAACCATTACAAAGTAATCATTAGCTTGACAAATTGGTATTTTTTGTTTGTCATAACGGAAGAATTTACTTTAGACTTGTCTTCAGCACTATCGATAACCAAGGAACTATTATGAATACAAATACGCAGCACCCCGGGTTAATGCACGGAAAACGCGGCCTAATAATGGGGGTTGCAAATGACAAGTCAATTGCTTGGGGTATTGCCAAGGCTTTATCAGCCCATGGTGCCGAATTGGCCTTTACCTACCAGGGTGAAGCATTACAAAAACGTGTAGTACCGCTGGCCGATAGTGTAGGTTCTAAAATTGTTTTACCATGCGATGTAACAGATGATGCCAGCATTGATCAGGTGTTTGATCATCTTGCTCAGAAATGGGGCAAACTGGATTTTGTGGTACATGCTATTGCCTTTTCTGACAAAGAGGAACTTAAAGGCAAATATTTAAACACCAGCCGCAAAAATTTTACCCTAAGTTTGGATATCTCGTGTTATTCCCTTACTGCCATCGCCCAACGTGCAGTTAAATTAATGACCCAGGGTGGCAGTTTGTTAACCCTGACCTATTTTGGCGCTGAACGCGTAATGCCGCACTATAATGTTATGGGTGTAGCCAAAGCAGCACTGGAAGCCAGTGTACGGTATTTATCCATGGATTTAGGTCCACAGGGCATTCGGGTAAATGCGATTTCCGCCGGGCCTATTAAAACATTGGCTGCCTCGGGGATTGGCGATTTTCGTTTTATTTTGCGGTGGAACGAACTGAATTCCCCCTTACGTCGCAATGTAACCATCGATCAGGTCGGCGGGTCAGCCCTTTATTTGTTAAGCGATTTGGCTGGTGCTGTTACGGGCGAAGTTCATCATGTCGATAGCGGCTATCATGTTAATGGCATGATTCGCACTGATACCGCTACCCAATCAGCCGAATTACTTAAAGGGTTTGACGGTAAACAGGATATGTCCATATAAAAGTGGACTGGTTACCACTATACCGCACAGCATTAACGGGATAACGGTTGTTTTGTTGGTTTTTGGTATATTTTAACAGGCTGTATCACTGCTTACCTTGCTAACAAAGCAACCACTTCCAGATGTGATGACCATAAAAATTGATCTATTGGGTAGATGGCCTCAAGCTGATATCCCTCCTTTAACAGGGGGATTAGATCACGCGCCAAGGTCGGCGGGTAGCAGGAAATAGCAATAATATAGGGAACTTTGCTATCGGCCAGTGCCTGCATTTGCGGCCATGCCCCTTGACGGGGTGGATCGATAATGACTGCCTCGAACTTTTTTAGCTCGGCCGATGATAGCGGATATTTGTTTAAGTTACGGTGTTCCACTTGCAGCAAATTTGGCCTGCGAAGCAGCCTTGCAGCTTGCTGCAAGGATTGTACTGCTGGACGGTGTCCTTCAACCGCTAATACCGCCTGCCCACGTTGCAGCAATGGCAAAGAAAAAGTGCCAATGCCCGAAAACAAATCAACCACACTTATTTCGGTTGGCAGATAATTTGTTACAAGTTCCTGCATATAAGCTTGGCTTGCTGCGGTTGGCTGAACAAAACCGCCTGGCGCTATATGAACATGAACACCTGCAATATTGATAACCGGTAATTGGCGCTGATATACAGGCTCTACCTGCTTTCCGGTTGTTTGCCAGCTTAGTCGTACCAGGTTTTGCCGAACGGCAAATTCGGCTAATATTTGTCGTTGGTTCGGATTTAAATCAGTCGTTGTCTGTAATAAGACATCAAGGCCATTATCTGCCTGAAGCAGGAAAACTTCAATCGATTGTCTTTTAAGCATGTCTGCCAACATTTCCCGCAATGGATCCAGCAATAATTGCAGGGATGGCACCATAACCGGACATTCCTGAATGTCGACAATATGGTGTTCTTTAAATTCCTGAAACCCTAGAATAATCTGCTTTAATCGCCGTGCAATTAAATTAACCCGACGTCGGCTATGGGCTGGTACGGAAAAAATGGGCTTAAGGGGCTGCGGTATGTTGCTGGCTGCAAAAACATCCCTTAAAGATTGCAATTTCCAATCATGATAAGCTTTTTCTTTAAGATGCTGAACCTGGCATCCACCACACATACCAAAATGCTTACATACTGGCGTTTGGTAAAATGGTCCTGGGTGCAAAAACTGGGTTGCGCGCGGTATTAATGGGTCTTGATCTTGTGGGTCAATCAAAACACGTAATCGATCGCCTATTGCCTGAAAAGGCAGTTCAACAGAACGTTTTTGCTGATGCATGTTCCCGTGCACGTTATGAAGCCAAGCAATCCCAACACCCTGTTCATTAAGGTGGCTTACCTCGACTTCAACCCAATATGCTTGCGATAATTTTTTGGTCATCCCTGATTCTGTACCATTATTTTTTGGGCAGCCAATAAAAATTCGCGGTTACCATCGGTGCCAGTGATCGGACTATCGGTAATACCCAAAAATTGCCAGCCTTGCTGCTGTAAAATCCAATCTTGAATATCTTGGCATACTTGCTGATGCAATAACGGTTCCCGAACAATTCCCCCCTTGCCTACCAGGTTTTTGCCAACTTCAAACTGTGGTTTGATTAAAGCAACCAACCAGGCGTTAACGGAAGATAATGATAAAGCCGCGGGCAGAACTTGTTTTAAACTAATGAAGCTAGCATCACACGTAACAACTTCGGGCGGTTCTGGAACGTGTTGTTGTGTCAGATGTCGGGCGTTGGTTTTATCTAAAACAATTACCCGCGGATTACTGGCAATTTTCCAAGCTAACTGGCCATGACCAACATCAACCGCATAAATTTTGGCAGCACCCTTGTGCAATAACACGTCGCAAAAACCACCGGTTGATGCACCAATATCTAAGCAAATACGCCCATCAACCGGCAATTGAAAATATGTTAAAGCATGCGCAAGTTTAATCCCAGCACGCGATACCCAGGGATGTGGCTTTTGTAGTACATGTATCTGGCTGTCCTCTGGCAATTGAAGCCCTGGTTTATCAACTAACCGGTCGCCAACTCGAACAAGACCGGCCATAATCATTGCGGCTGCCTGCGTCCTGGTATCGGCAAGCTGCTTCATAACCATTAATTGATCGATACGTACTTTATGGGGCATGATACAGCTAACTCAAAGCCTGTACAACCAAACGACCGGTTTTATGGTAATAACGGGCAACCAGTAAGATTGCGGCGGTGGCAATACCAAGTGCTAACCCCCACCAAATGCCGGCTGGCCCAACATCAAGAACAAAACATAAAAACCACCCCAAAGGATATCCCACCACCCAATAACCTATTGTTGCTGCGATGAAGGCCGCCGTTGTATCGCGTATCCCGCGCAAGGCACCGCCGGCAATCGCCTGAGTTGCATCTAAGACCTGAAAAATTGTGCAGATCAACAAAAATTCGTAGGCCATGGCAAAAACCATGGCTGCATCTTGCTGATCGGGTTCAAGATAGGCAGCAATAATTTTTTTGGTCCAAATAATAGTGACCAAGGTCATGATTCCCATATATATCCAACCCATCGATAACGAAACTATGCCCGCAAGGCGCGCCATGGACAAATTTTGTTGTCCCATAAAAAAAGCAACGCGGTACGAACTGGTATATAACAGGGCGATTGGAACAATAAATACGACCGTCATATAGTTAATAACTATGTTTGAAGCTGCTAAAGCTGCTGCACCAATAACCCCCATTGCAAGATTAACCGCCAAAAACAAACTGTTTTCAGCTATATTTGCTGCTGACACAGGCCAACCTTGTTTTAAAATGCCGCCAATTTCATGCCAATCAATTTTGTTAAAGTTTTTGAACAAATGATATGGTTTAAGGACTTTATCCCATACAATTTGAATAATTAAAGCGACTAACATCATCCATGAAATAATGCTGGTCGCCAAGCCAGCACCGGCAATACCCAATTCTGGAAATCCCCAGTGGCCAAAAATTAGCAGATAGTTTAAAAAAGCATTTAAAAACAACCCTAAAATCATGATAACAGCAATCAATTGCCCACGGGCCAGGGTTGAAACAAAACCACGTAATTGTGAAAAAAATATTTGTGCCGGTGCACTCCAGATGGCTACATGCATATAATTGTGTACCTCGTCAACAATAGCTTTTTCCTGCCCAAGCCAGCTAAGAATATAGCCAAGATTAAAGCCTATCAGAACAATAGGTATCGTCATTAATAAACCAAGCCACAAGCCCTGCTGCACACAGTGGCGAAGACCATCTTTGTTCTGTTTGCCATGTTCATAGGCCGCCCGTATTGTTGCCATGCTTAATAAGCCCGTGCATGCCAGTAATAAGGTATAAAAAGCACCACTTGCCAAACCAATAGCACCCAATGAAACAACCCCCAATTCAGACACCATAAGGGTGTCGGTTGTTAGCATGCCAATCTGGGCAAAAATGGTTAAAGCCATTGGGCCGGCAATTCCTAACTGCGCCCAAACTTCACTACTCCAGCGACGCAAAAAACCTTGCTGCACGTGACACCAACTTAAAAAATAATAAATCAACCATTAATCTGTTGCTAATAGCCGCGATTGACAACAAAATCGGCCATTGCCTTTAAAAGATCGGCGCGATCCTCAAAAACCGACAAGTGCCCCTTAGCCTGTTCAGCCAGTAATTTGGCTTGCGATTTAGCCCTTTCGATACCTAAAATAGATACAAAGGTTGCTTTACCAGCCTGCTGGTCACGCCCAACCGATTTACCAACGGCATCTTCCTTGCCAACCACATCCAGTAAATCATCAACAATTTGAAAAGCCAGGCCTAAATCGTTGGCATAGGCGCGTAAAGCCTGGCGCGATTGATCAGCCGCTTTGCCCAGAATTGCACCAGCTTCGCAAGAAAAATTAATAATTGCGCCGGTTTTCATGCGCTGCAAGCGGGTAATAGCACCGATGTCCAAATTCATATGTTCGGCTTCAATATCCATCATCTGCCCGCCAACCATACCATCAGCCCCTGCTGCTTTTGCTAAAGCTAAGACCAGGTCGCTGCGCACACCAGGATCACTGTGTGTAGCAGGATCAGACAGTATTTCAAAAGCAAGTGTCAGCAACCCATCACCAGCCAAAATAGCCGTTGCTTCATCAAATTTTTTGTGCACGGATGGTTGTCCGCGGCGCAAATCGCTATCATCCATGGCGGGCAAATCATCGTGAATCAAACTATAAGAATGCAACATCTCAATTGCCGCAGCAACCCGCAAAGCGCTAATTTCAGACACGTTAAATAGCTTGGCACTTGCCAGCACTAAAAACGGACGAACCCTTTTGCCGCCATTCATAACGCCATATTTCATGGCCTCCATCACTTTTTTTTCAGGGCCAGAGGCAACAGGCAGCACATGATTCATCATCACGTTAACGGTTTTTGCAACCTCACCCAACGCATGTTCAAAAGTTAGCAAAAAACCCTCCCTTATCCATATTAGTTTGTAAAAAACCCGCTTAAAATTCTTCGGCCAAATCTTGTATCTAAATTATCGACACCGTTGGTTAAAACGGCACATCACTGTCATCACTTTGCTTGAACGGTTTACCCACATTTTTGGGTGACCGCTCAGGCTCTACCACCTTAGCCATGGCGCCCTTGGTTGATCCAGGCACCATGCCAGATGGTGTTGCAACAGTTACAGTCTGTTTTTGACTTGCCTGCCCCTGATCGTCTACCATAATTTGCTCAATTTTCAACTGGGCCTGGCGTAATTTTGATTCACAGTGCTTTTTAAGCAACACTCCCCGCTCGTATAGGCGAATAGCCTCTTCCAGCTTGATATCGCCCCGCTCTAGGCTTTTAACAATGGTTTGTAGTTCGGTTAAAGCCTGCTCAAACTCCATAACGGTAATATCTTGATTACCGTCATTTATGGGCTGGTTCATCTGGCGACTCCTATTGTTAATTACTGTTTAGCCGCATAACATAACAAACGGCACGTCTTCTTGTATGATTTTTTGCTGCCACAGGGCAAGCTTTCTTTTTTTGGGTGCACATTCCCTAATTATTTGCCGGTTTTTTGCAGCTTATCACGATAGAAAAGCAATACATAAACACGCAAGGCACTTGATAAATTTGTTGCTGGTTGGTGCAATCGCTGATGGTCAATTTGTTCAATCAACTGCCGCACGGGAAGATGTTGTTGTTTGGCAATATCATGAATCGCCTGCCAAAAAGCTGGCTCCAGCGAAACCGATGTCCGATGATTCGCCAGCCTAACCGAATATTTGACAACCGCCTTGGTCATTTCACAGATGGGCCGGTCATGTTTTCTGGTTTTACCCAATGGTCAAATTGTTCAGCCGTTAGCAGCTTCAGGGCTATTGCCGCCTCGCGCAGGGTGATATTTTCCTTATGGGCTTTTTTTGCCACCTTAGCCGCATTATCATAACCAATGTGGGGGTTCAGTGCGGTTACCAGCATTAACGATTGCTGCAGCAACTGTTCAATACGACCATAATTAGCCTGTAGCCCGATTAAGCAGTTATTTGTAAAACTACGGCATGCATCTGCCAATAACCGCCCTGATTGCAAAACATTATGGATGATCACAGGTTTATAAACATTTAGTTCCAAATGCCCCTGGCTACCACCAACGGTTACGGCAACATGGTTACCCATCACCTGCGCTGCAACCATGGTCATGGCTTCGGCCTGAGTAGGATTGATCTTGCCGGGCATAATTGATGATCCTGGCTCGTTTTCAGGCAACAATAACTCGCCAAGACCCGAACGTGGCCCTGAACCCAAAAGCCGAATATCGTTGGCAATTTTCATCAGCGATACTGCTAAAACATTGTAAACACCCGATAATTCAACCAAGGCATCGTGACAGGCAAGAGCTTCGAACTTGTTTTCAGCACTTATAAACGGCAACTTGGTTAACCGCGCCAGTTGATCGGCAAATTTTTCGGCAAACCCCTGTTTGCAATTTAACCCTGTCCCCACAGCCGTACCGCCCTGAGCCAAGGCATACAAACGCGGCATAACCGCTTTTACCCGGTCGATAGCTAATTTTAGCTGTGCGGCATAACCAGAAAATTCCTGTCCCAATGTTAAGGGGGTGGCATCTTGTAGGTGTGTTCGGCCAATTTTAATAACATCACGAAAGGCATTTGCCTTGTTTGTCATTTCATGGTGCATATGCTGTAATGCTGGTATCATATGCTGGTGCACTTGCCAAACGGCGGCAATATGCATGGCTGTTGGAAAGGAATCGTTCGATGATTGACCATAATTAACATGGTCGTTTGGATGTACCGGAGTTTTATCGCCCCTTTTTCCACCCAGCATTTCATTAGAACG
Organism: uncultured Rhodospirillaceae bacterium; assembly: GCA_964414755.1. Classification (GTDB taxonomy): domain Bacteria; phylum Pseudomonadota; class Alphaproteobacteria; order JAEUKQ01; family JAEUKQ01; genus JAEUKQ01. Next base: position 15,806 of record CAYPXH010000013.1, read on the forward strand.
GTTGGCGATAACCTCGTTCACATTCATGTTGGTTTGAGTACCTGAACCAGTTTGCCAGACAACCAATGGAAAATGGTCATCCAGCTTGCCTTCAGCTACTTCTGTAGCGGCTTGCACAATCGCACCACCCACCTTGGCATCCAGTACACCCATCTCCATATTAACCAGGGCAGCCGCTTTTTTCAGCCACCCATAGGCGTGAATAACTTCAATTGGCATTTTTTCGCCACCGATTTTAAAGTTTTCAAGTGACCGCTGGGTTTGGGCACCCCAGTACCGATCGGCAGGAACCGCAACAGAACCCATCGAGTCCGTTTCCTGACGCTGTGCAGATGAAAGCTTGCTGTTCATTGGTATTTTTCCTATCTTTTGTTTTTGGCTATCAATAAGGTTGAATTAAGTCTTAATTTTACGTAATCGTTGTTGTTTGTTTTTTTAACAGATTGCTCCTTAGATACCAGCCACGATTTGGCAACCCATTGCTGCCACTGTGTTGGATCAGACCATATAGCAGGCGGCAGCAACCAGTACGACATAACAACAGGCTTTGTTTTTCCTTCATACACAAAAGGTTGGCTGCCGATTTTCTTAAAGTCAGCTTGGTTTTTATCGCCAACTTTAAGATAGATATCCTGATCAGCAATAATTGAAAAAATTGTACCATCCAAATACAACCCATAACCACCAAACATACTGCGTCGGTGTGGTTGGCCAAATATCGACAACTGGGCTAAAAGCTGGTCAATTGTTTCAGGAACAAGCCTGATTTGGGGTTGAGATAACGACATAAACCTTCCTTATTTAATAGCCGGGATACACGATTTGGATATATACGCCATGGATAATGGCCTGTAGTGTCATATTGGCCACAAAGGCGAATCATCAAAATCGGTTCTGTCTGTATAAATTACCTTAGAATTGCCCATTCTTTCAACAAAAATCACCTTGCAATGCCATAGCTGATGACTTGATCGTTATTGTTTATTGTGTTTTCGTTTTTGTTTGCTGTCTATTTTAAATCGCATATATTTAAATCGCATATAAACACTTTCCAGCGAATCGTCTTCATCAAGGACTTTTTTCGCTTTTTTCCCAACATTCCGAGCATTTCTTGTAACCGCTAAAGCTTTATCAACCCAAATAAGCCACAATCGACGATCACGATAAATTGTCCACGGCAAAAACCAATAAGACATAATCGGTCTTTTTATTTTACCATAATATGGAAGGGGTTTACTGCCAATCCGCTCAAATTCGCAACGATTGGAATCATCACATCTCAGATAAATATTTGGCCCAACAGCGATGCCAAAAACGGTGTCATCAACAAATAAGCGGTAGCCCATAATACTTTCCCGGCGACTAGGTTTGCCAAAAGGTGTTAATTGGGCAAGTAACGGGTCAAGTAACCTTCGTATAAAGGGGTTGTATTCTTCTGGCGTTAATTTGCTTAAATAGGCAAGAAGATTTTCACGGGTGGTGTACATCATGATAGGGAATTTGTTTTTCTATAAGTTTATAGCCATAATATTTTTATTGTTAATTGATTAAAAGGCATCACATCACCTGGTGCGGTTATTTATCTTTTATAAGGTTTTATCCCATGCGACGCAAGCGGTTGTTACACTGGTTTTGGATATTGCTGTTGGTGATAATGCACAATATAGCTGCATGGGCACAACAACCGCCATTTATTCCACCCAAAGACCAGGTAAGTTATATTCTATATGATCTGCAGCAGCAAAAAGTTCTAGACGGCCTTAATATTGATCAGCCCCTTCAAGTAGCTTCGTTGGTTAAAATAATTACCCTAACCATGGCCATAAAGCAGCTTGGCGCAGATTATCGTTTTAAAACTCAGCTAACAACTAACGGATATCTGGAAGATGGAATCTTAAGGGGTAACCTAATTTTACAGGGTGGTTTTGATCCATTCCTGAGCAGTGACGATCTAGCCAATTTGCTATCAACCCTGAATATCAAAGATGTTTCTGGAAACTTTTATTATCAATCACGACAACCGATAATAGAATCCATCAACCCACAACAACCTGTGGCAGCTTCATACAATCCAGCGGTTGACTCACTTGGCATTGATTTTAACCGTGTTTGGCTTCAACCCAATAAACCACAATTTTTACAACCCGATGGCCAATATGGCGAATCACCCGAATTATTCGTAATAACCGATCATCGCCAAATTCCAACCCCCTGGGTTCGGGTGGCGTGGCGTAATTCAGGCTATCATTTTCACAAATTTGATCCTTCCAAAACCCTTCATCGGGTGCCAACTATTGCTGAATCTTGGGATTTGCCTAGATCAGACGAAAAGCTGCTGCAATGGCTGCCCATTAAACAACCCGCCTATCACACCGCAATGATTTTGCAAACCCTGGCTGCACATCAAGGACTTATATTACCCGAACCCCAACTGATACCAGCCAGCCAGGAACCATCTACCTCTGACGCGAACATCATTGCCACCCATGAAAGCATATCTTTGGCAGAAATCGCCCCACGCATTCTACGCTATAGCAATAATATTGCTGTTGAAACAATTGGCTTTTTTCTGATGTCCCAATCGTCTAATTTGGTTAAATCCGGCTGCTTTGAACCAGGCTGTATTCCAGGTTTTGTAACACACTGGCTTACACAAACCTACCCCCAACATAATTGGCAACAAGCGCATATTGCACAATTTTCAGGTCTAGGACACGATAACCGTCTTACCACCAAACAGCTGGTAGAATTCCTTGATTCTTTGTGGCAAGAACCCAATGTTTTTTCTATTCTACAAGATGGTTTTATTACCCCATCCTTTCTGCAACCAAGCTATTTATCAACGCATATTCAGGCAAAAACCGGAACATTAATTGGGGTTAGCGCAATTGCCGGCTATTTATTCTTGCCCAATCGTAACCCGCTTGCCTTTGTTATTGTTCTCAACAACCCAGAGATGACAGCCGATCTTGTCAACCAAACAGCAAACCGGTCACCTTTTTCAACACCAGCCCAACGTGAATGGCAACAACAAACCAGACAGTTTCAATACAAACTTTTGGAATTTTGGGCTGAAACACTGCTTTTAAAGGACAATTAGAATATTCCTTGGTCATAACAACCAAGACGCCCTACCCAACTGCGGATGATTTTTACTTTACCAGTACACACGCTGAAATAGCCTATATTCCCTGGATTACACGGGTGGTATAAATTGCGGTTGACGGGATCAATTTATTGTGCAAATTGCTACTAACGAACCGGTCTTTTTCGTATTGATCATGTTGACCTGCATTTACTTTTGCTGTCCTTTTTCACTTAAAATACAAGGAGATTCCCGATGAAAAAACTTCTAGCTTTCGCTTTCGCTGCGCTGGCTGTTACCAGCCAACCAGTTTCTGCCCAACAATTCCAACCTGCCGTTGTTTTCGACATGGGGGGGAAGTTTGATAAGTCGTTTAATGAAGGTGTTTACACCGGTGCCGAACGATTCCGCAAGGAAACGGGGGTAACCTACCGCGAGTTTGAAATTACTAATGAATCGCAACGTGTTCAGGCCCTGCGCAACATGGCCAACCGTGGTGCAACCATTATTACAATTGCCGGTTTCTCTGCTGCTAATGCTGTTGAAACGGTTGCCAAAGAATATCCAAATGTAAAGTTTACCATTATTGACGCAGTCGTTGATTTACCAAATGTTCAATCGGTGGTATTCAAAGAACATGAAGGGTCATTTTTGGTTGGTGTTGTTGCCGCAAAAATGTCAAAAACCGGCGTAATTGGTTTTGTTGGCGGAATGGACATTCCACTGATTCGCCATTTTGCCTGCGGTTATAAACAAGGGGCACGCGCCGTCAATTCTAAAATTACCATTTTACAAAACATGACGGGCACAACCGGTGCAGCATGGAACGACCCAACCCGTGGCGCTGAACTAGCACGCAGCCAGTTTGACCGCAAAGCCGATGTTGTTTTTGCCGCCGCTGGTGCAACCGGCCTTGGTGTGTTACAAGCCGCCAAAGATAATAAAAAATTTGCCATCGGTGTTGACAGCAACCAAAACTACCTACACCCCGGAACAATGGTAACATCGATGCTGAAAAGGGTTGATGTTGCTGTTTATGATGCCTTGCAATCTGCCCGCAACAATACCTGGAAACCTGGTGTTCGGGTTATTGGCCTTGCCGAAGGTGGCGTTGATTGGGCGCTTGATCAATATAATCGTTCGCTGATTACCCCCGAGGTTGAGCAATTGGTCAATCAGTACCGTCAAGATATCATTGCCGGTAAAGTTAAAGTTGTCGAGTATTACACTAATAACAGCTGTCCTATTGAATAGCTGGTGTTGAACGCAAAAAAGACCCCAAAGCAAAAATTATATCGTTTTGGGGTCTTTTAAATGATAAATAAATTCTAAGGGCACCACCTTCTAGAATGATTGAAACCCAACAACCTGCAGCTATTGAATTTGTTCATGTATCAAAGCGCTTCGGCATGGTACAGGCCAATAGCGACATTAACCTATTGATCCGGCAAAGTTCAATTCATGGAATCGTTGGGGAGAATGGCGCCGGAAAATCTACCCTAATGAATATTTTATATGGCTATTATCAGGCTGATAGTGGCGATATTAAACTTCTTGGAAAAAACGTTCATATCGAAAATTCTCAACAAGCTATTGCTTTGGGTATCGGGATGGTGCATCAGCATTTTATGCTGGTGGAAAAATTTACGGTTATGGAAAATATTATTTTGGGTTCAGAAAAAACCTGGCGTAATAAGACAGCTATGCAAAACGCCCGGTCTATTTTGGATAATCTATCCCAAAAATATGGCATGAGTATTAACCCAGAAGCACTTATTGAAAACCTGCCCGTTGGCTTGCAGCAGCGGGTTGAAATTTTAAAAGCACTGTACCGTGGCGCAGAAATTCTTATTTTGGATGAACCCACCAGCGTATTAACACCCCAGGAAGTGCAGCATTTCTTTTCCATTTTGCGTACCTTGCGTGATGCTGGAAAAACTGTGGTGCTTATTACGCACAAGCTTCACGAAATCATGGCTGTGACCGACCATGTAACAGTCATGCGTCAGGGTAAAATTATTGACACAATACTAACGGCAACAACCAGCAAAGAACAATTAGCTGAAATGATGGTCGGACGCCGCCTAACCACCCATTGGCAGCGGCAAAAAACACAGCAACCTGCCCCCTTACTGGAAGTTAAAAATTTATCCCTGTTTGGACGTGATAAACGCCCGATTCTTGATAAGATTAATCTTACGGTTAATCGTGGTGAAATTCTTGGTATTGCTGGTGTTTCTGGCAATGGACAAAGCCAATTGCTTGAGGTTTTGTCGGGTATGCGGCCGTATCATGAAGGTGAAATTTTATTAGCCGGGCAACAGCTTAAAAAATTATTAAGCAGACACCGACCAACGCAATCAGCCCGACAATTGTTGGTTTCTCACATTCCTGAAGATCGTTTAGGGGTTGGGTTGGTTAAAAATTTTAAAGCATGGGAGTCTGGAATTTTAGGCTATCACTATAAGCACCCCCTTTCAAAATCAGGTTTTATTCAGAAAAAAAATTCTTTAGATCATTTTGCAACTATTGCCCAAGATTATGACGTACGCCCCCCAAATGCTTTCTTGAAAACATCTTCTTTTTCCGGCGGAAACCAACAAAAATTAGTTATCGGGCGCGAGCTTGAAGAAAATCCCGACCTGCTACTGATTGGTCAGCCCACCCGTGGTGTTGATGTGGGGGCTATTGAATTCATTCATCGCCGGCTTATCGAGCTGCGCGACGCGGGTAAAGCATTGTTGCTGGTATCGGCTGAACTTGATGAAATTTTGACATTAGCAGATCGTATTGTGGTTATGTTTGCCGGTAAAATCGTTGGCGTATTACCGCGCCAACAAGCATCGGAAACAAAGATTGGCCTATTGATGGCAGGTGTGGTTGAAGAAATTCGCGAAACACTGTCTGAAGCCGGCATAGATCATTAAACAATCAGGGAAAAAGCAGGCTATTACATGCGTATTCATCACAAAATAGATTTACCAGGCTGGATGGAATATTTGCTGATCCCGCTTTTAAATTTGTTATTGGCCTTTTTGTTAACCAGTATTGTGGTTTTTTATGCTGGCGAGAATCCTTTTGATGTCTTTGCCTCGTTATTTCAAGGTGCTTTAGGTACGGTTGATGGAACAGGATATACGCTTTATTACGCCACCAATTTTATTTTTACTGGGCTTGCTGTTGCCATTGCTTTTCACGGGGGGTTATTTAACATCGGTGGCGAAGGACAAGCCTATATAGCGGGTGTAGGCGTTTTGCTTGCTTGCTTTTGGCTGGATCAGTTCAGTTGGTGGGTCGTATTGCCAGCTGCAATGTTATCAGCGGCCATATTTGGCGGATTGTGGGCTTTTATTCCTGGGTGGCTCCAGGCAAAGCGCGGTAGTCATGTGGTTATTACCACCATTATGTTTAACTATTTAGCAGCCGCCCTTATTAACTATTTATTAGTTGATGTGCTGATTGCGCCCAACCAACAAAGCCCGCAAAGCCAGGCAATTGCCGGCAACCAACATTTGCCACTTCTGCGCGATATGTTGGGGTTTTTTGGAATTGAATCACGCTTTTCGCCTTTAAATATTTCTTTCTTTCTTGCACTTTTTGCATGTTTTGTTTTCTGGCTGTTGGTTTGGAAAAGCAAGTTTGGATATGAATTACGGGTCATTGAACAAGGTGAAAAGGTGGCTAAATATGCCGGTATTCCACCAGCACGGTTGGTCATGACCGTTATGGTGATTTCGGGCATTTTTGCCAGTATGGTGGCAATTAATGCGATTATGGGCGAACAACACCGATTAATTATTGAATATACTAATGGTGCTGGATTTGTTGGGATTGCGGTTGCACTTATGGGACGCAACCATCCTGTTGGTATTATTGCTGCTGCCATTTTGTTTGGGGCATTGTATCAAGGCGGATCAGAGCTTGCCTTTGACTTCCCAGGCCTTAGCCGTGATATGATTGTGGTCATTCAAGGCTTGGTTGTTCTGTTTTGTGGTGCGATGGAGAATATTTTTAAACCATCCTTGGCCAGATTGGTTATTTATTTGCGGCGCCAAAAGGGAGTTTAGCATGTACGAATTTTTTGATCTGACCCTGTCTGTTTTTGCATCAACCATTCGCCTTGCTATTCCTTTAATTTTGGCGGCCATGGCAGGTATGATGTCGGAACGTTCTGGCATTGTAAATGTCGGTCTTGAAGGTAAAATGTTAATGGCGGCATTTGCCGCGGCGGCAACCGCCGCAGTTACCAATGATGCTTGGGTGGGGCTTGCTGCTGGCATTATGGTATCAGTTTTGCTGTCTTTGTTGCATGGGGTTGCGTGTATCACCTATAACGGCAATCAAGTTGTTTCGGGGATGGCCATCAATATTTTAGCGGCTGGATTGGCGCCAACACTTGCCAATGCTTGGTTTAATCGGGGTGGGCAAACCCCCATGCTTTCTGCAGATGGTCGCCATACAGCTATTCATTTACCAGGGATTGAAACTGTTGGTGATATTCCCCTTATTGGCGATGTGTATCGCCTACTGATCAGTGGGCATAACATGTTGGTGTATATTGCCATTCTAACACCTTTTATCGTTGCCTGGGTATTGTATGCAACGCGTTTTGGATTGCGTCTGCGGGCTGCTGGCGAAAATCCCCATGCTCTTGATACAGCCGGTGTTTCTGTCAGCTCGATTCGGTACCGTGCTCAAATTGGCTGTGGCATACTTTGCGGTATTGCTGGCGCGTATTTGGCAACAGCTCAAAGTGCCGCTTTCTCACAAAACATGACAGCAGGCCGTGGTTATTTGGCCTTAGCCGCGTTAATTTTTGGTCGCTGGCGGCCAAAACCTACTTTATTGGCTTGTTTTCTTTTTGCTTTTACCGATGCAGTGCAAATAAGACTTCAGGGAACTGTTATCCCTGGAATTGGGATTATTCCAGTCCAGATGATTCAGGCTTTGCCCTACTTATTAACCATTTTGCTGTTGGCTGGATTTATCGGTAAATCTGAAGCACCCAAAGCCATCGGCCTTCCTTTTGTGAAAGATCGTTAAATGATAGAACAAAATGATTTACTAGCTGCCGCCAGATTAGTGCGTGAGAAAGCCCACGCCCCTTATTCATTTTTTCGGGTGGGCGCCGCTATTCGTGGTGCAAGTGGTCGCATTTATAGCGGTGCAAACGTTGAAAATGCTGCTTTTCCACAAGGACAGTGTGCTGAGGCAAGCGCCATAGGTGCCATGATTGCCCATGGTGAAAAGCGTATCGCTGAAATATTGGTGTTGGCAAACAGTGCAGAAATTTGTGCCCCGTGCGGCGGATGTCGCCAGCGATTGCGCGAATTTGGGTTTGACGACACAATAGTATATCTTGCTAATCCATCAGGTGTTCAACAGCAAATAAAGCTAAAGGACCTTTTACCCCTATCTTTTGGTCCAGCAAACCTGCCCTCAGCCAAAAATTTAAACCATCCAGCTATTTCCCTTATGGACTTAACCAGCCTGAACGATGATGACACCGATGCCAAAATTCAACAATTGGCACAACGCGCTACAACCCCTGCCGGCCCAGTTGCCGCTTTGTGTGTTTATTCAAAATTTTTGGCAACGGCCAAAAAATCTTTGCCCTACTCGATGATAAGGCTGGCAACGGTTGTCAATTTTCCTTTGGGTAATCTTGCTGTAACCCAAATTACCCAAGATATATCCTTCGCCCTGGATTGCGGTGCTGAAGAGATTGATCTTGTCATTCCATACCATTTATACCGACAAGACCCATCAACCGCCAATCGCAGTTTAGTACGCACAATGGTTGAACGCGCCAAAAAACAAATTGGTGCCGGACGTGCATTGAAGGTTATCCTGGAAACAGGGGTTTTAGAGGATAACCGGCTTATCGAGATGGCCGCACAAGATTGTGTCGATGGTGGTGCCGATTTTCTGAAGACATCGACTGGTAAAACAGCGGTTGGCGCAACCATAGCAGCCGTTAAAACATTGTTGCAAGTTATTCAAAAAAATCAACAATTAGGTCGACAGGTTGGTTGTAAAATATCGGGTGGCGTACGGCAACCAAGCGAAGCTGATCAATATTTAATGCTGGTTGAAAAAATGATGGGAAAAGACTGGATAAATCCAGCTAATCTGCGTTTTGGTGCCAGTTCGTTGCTTGATCAATTGCTGAACACTTCATCAAAAACTGTTAATCAGGGATATTAGTGATGCTTTTTCCCCAAGAAATTATATACCGTAAACGCGAGGGTAACACCTTAACCACAGAAGAAATTTCCTTTATGATCCAGGGGATGTTACGTGGTGATGTAACAGACAGCCAAATATCAGCCCTGACCATGGCAATATTTTTTCGGGGCATGAATGCCCGGGAATGTGGTGACCTTACCCGTATTATGACACAATCCGGCAGGGTAATGAAATGGTCAGCCCAGCAGTTTCATGGGCCAATTCTTGATAAGCACTCAACCGGCGGTGTCGGTGACAAGGTTAGCTTAATGCTTGCTCCGATGGTTGCGGCGTGTGGTGGTTTTGTGCCGATGATCTCGGGCAGATCACTTGGACACACCGGGGGCACATTGGATAAGTTACAAAGTATTCCTGGTTATAATGTTAAACCTGATCCACAATTGCTGGAAAAAGTTTTGCGGCAGGTTGGTTGCGCCATTATTGGACAAACCGACGATTTAGCACCGGCCGATCGCCGTCTTTATTCCATACGCGATGCTTGTGGAACTGTTGAATCAATCCCTTTAATTACGGCTTCAATCTTATCCAAGAAGTTAGCTGCCGGGTTGCAGGGTTTGGTTATGGACGTTAAATGGGGTAACGCCGCCTTTATGAACAAGTATGATCAGGCAAAAGAATTAGCCCTAAACCTTATCAGAACCGCTAAAGCGGCTGGCTTACCAACACGTGCCTTATTAACCGATATGAATCAACCACTTGGTCCAACCGCTGGTAATAGTCTAGAGGTTGCAGAAACTATCGCGTATTTGTCTGGTTCTTACCGCGACCCGCGTCTGCACGAAGTTGTGATAAGTCTTGGCGCACACATGTTGTTACTTGGAAAATTGGCACATAATGAAGCTGCTGCCCGCAAAATGCTTCAACAAAAGCTAGATGGCGGTCAGGCAGCCGATATTTTTCAAAGAATGGTCGTACATTTGGGTGGTCCAGCCGATTTTATGTCACGGTATCAGCATTACCTGCCGGCTGCAAAAATAACACGACCTGTCCCTAGCCCTGAAACAGGTTACATTCAGGCAATAGATACACGGCAAATTGGGTTGGTAATTATGTTGCTTGGCGGCGGCCGAAAAAAACCGCAAGACACCATTGACCTGTCTGTTGGTTGCACCCATATTCAACAAGTAGGAACGAAAATAAACCGCGGTGATCCGCTGATGATTATTCACGGTAATAATGCCGATTTAGTTGAACAAGCAATAAAACTTGTTCAACAAAGTTATAATGTTGCAGCACAGCCTGTTAGGGTGCCACCGGTTGTTAACGATTGTTTACTTGAGGATAGCTAATGCCCCGCGCTTTTTTACTGGTTATGGATTCATTTGGTATCGGTTCTGCCGATGATGCAGCCGAATATGGTGATGCCGGCGCCAATACCTTTGGCCATATTGCAGAATTTTGTGCGTCAGGCAAAGCAAATAAGTCAGGTGTTCGCCAAGGACCGTTGCAATTATCAGCTTTACCAGCCCTTGGTTTATATCATGCGGCGGCCGAAGCCGCAGGCAGCGTTATTAAAGGTGCGGCCTTACCATCTAAAACTATCGGATCTTACGGGTTTGCTGCAGAAAAAAGTCTTGGCAAAGATACGCCGAGCGGTCATTGGGAAATGGCTGGAGTACCGGTTATGAAAGAATGGGGTTATTTCCCGCACACGGTTCCCTGTTTTCCTGAATGGCTAACCCAACAACTGATCGTTCAAGGTGGAATACCCGGCATTCTTGGCAACAAACATGCATCTGGCACCGTGATTATTGATGAATTAGGTGCTGAGCATCTTTCCACCGGCAAACCAATTATTTATACCTCGGCCGATAGTGTTTTACAAATTGCTGCGCACGAAACATCTTTTGGCCTTGCCCGTCTGTATGCACTGTGCGATTTAGCCCGCAAACTAGTTGATAAAATAAATATTGGCCGGGTAATTGCGAGACCCTTTATTGGCAACCCAGGCAGTTTTAAGCGCACCGGAAACAGGCGCGATTTAGCCTCTCCGCCACCTGAACCTACGTTGCTTGATTTTCTTATTCAGCACAAAAGGCACGTAATCGGCATAGGTAAAATTCCAGATATTTTTGCCCATCAAGGTTTTACCCATAAAGCTAAGGGCGATGGTAACGCAGCCCTATTTGAAGAAACATTTAAAGCTCAACATCATGCTGCTGACGGCAGCCTTACTTTTACCAACTTTGTTGATTTTGATATGCTATATGGTCATCGGCGCGATGTTATCGGCTATGCCCGCGCGCTTGAAGATTTGGACCATCAATTGATGGATTTTATGGTTGACATGCGCGGTGGCGATTTAGCCATTATTAGTGCAGATCATGGTTGCGACCCAACCTGGGCTGGCACAGATCACACGCGAGAATTTGTGCCTGTTTTAGCGTTTGGCCCTGGTTTTAAATCGGTTAATTTAGGTAAAAGACGTAGCTTTGCCGACATCGGTCAAACAATTGCGGCTCATTTGGGTATTGCACCCCTTAAACGCGGTACATCTTTCCTAAATGATATCCAGCCTTAATGATAGATTACAATCCACCCATCTGGCATATCATTTCCCATGAATCGGCATCGACAGGCATAACCGACAAGCGGGATTGACGTATTAGGGGCAGGTGCGCAAGTTTTGGATTTTGCTTAATTTCTTGTAAAGAAACAGGTTTTAATAGACTTTTTTCAGCTGCCACATCAACCATAACAAACCTGCCTGTGCGGTCGGTATTGTCTTGATATGCCGTACGCACAACCCGAACAATACCAACAATCGCCAACCCAGCGTTGGAGTGATAAAAAAAGCACATATCACCAAGGTGCATAGCCCGCAAATAATTGGCAGCCTGATAGTTGCGTACGCCCGTCCAGCCGGTTGTACCATCTTGCTGCATATCGTGCCATGAATAAGTTGAAGGTTCAGATTTTATTAGCCAGTATGACATGTGAAAACACTATTTCCTTTGTTGATAAAGAACGTACTTTAACGAACCTGATGATTGTTGCATCACTTGCAGATATCCAAACTAATCTATCCCCCCCATTCCGGAAATAATTTCCCATGACTTTGGATCAACCGGCATTAAAGGAGCACGCAACGCTGTTAAAAAAGGCTTGTCAGCTAAAAAGGGATGCTGAATCATCCTGTTGAAATAAACTGGTCTTACTAATTGATATGCAACAGCGACATCAAGCTTTTTCTGAACTTTGGTGAAATCTACGGGATCAGGGTAGGCCTCTTTCACCACACGAACCACCCCCACAATATATTTCATCGACCGCGCCAGAAAGAAAAAACACAAATCATCCGGCTGAATTTCTAAGAAATAAGGCAAGCTTCTTGCACTGCGCGGACAAGACAAAGTAATTTTTTTTAAAAGCCACATTTCTTTCCACGAATACACCAAAGGATCAGCACGCAAAAACCAATATTGCACTTTAGAACCCCCCAAATACGCATCGTTATTTTGCTTGTTTTAAGCTTGATTACCACAAATTTACATGGTCGCAACAAGTTTTTTTTGATATACGAAAAAATCGCCTTGACCGTTAAAATCAGCCGCCAACATAGGGTACAATTCTTCCAGCCGTTCCACCCGTTGAAAAATATACCCCAGTTTTTGATACCAATCTTTTAGAAAATCTTTATGGGTATGCTTTTGCCCGCGTTGGGACAAGACCCGCAACTGCATATAATTGCACCCCTGCTCTATTGCCCAATTTTCTGCCGCATCAACCAGTTTTTTTCCAACACCCAACCCGCGATATGCCTGCGCAGTTGATAGCATGTTAAATTCAGCAACATTTTTTGACAGGCGATTAACATTAACACACCCAACAACATGATCATCAAGCATGGCAATTAACATCGCTTTGTCTTGAAGAATTTGTTGAACCTGTTTGACATTTGTGCGTTCCATACTTTTGTTCCAAAAATCGGCTTCTGATTCAAAGTATGCCTGATTGATCAGTGTGCAGAGGTGGTGAAGCGCATCGTCCTTAAAATCGCCTGGCAGCACGGGGCGAACGTTAATTGATTGTCGCAGTTTCATTAATTTTACCTTAAAATATTA
>CAYPXH010000013.1:29303-35990 GCA_964414755.1 uncultured Rhodospirillaceae bacterium
CCAGGCAATCATTGCGGCATTATCAGTACACAGGCGCACAGGCGGAACAATAAAATGCACGTCATAATGATGGGCAAGATCAGACAAATCCTGCCGCAAGGCTTGATTGGCAGCAACCCCACCGGCAGCTACCAACGCGGTTGGCCGAATGTTACGGTGCCCCAGCAATAATAAAGTACGTTTAACACGATCAATCACACAATCTATTGCGGCTTGTTGAAAGGCAGATGCCAAATCTTCAATCAACGATTCGGGCAAATGGCTGCCCGCTGGGGCCAGAGCGGAAGCTTGCTGATAGACCGCGGTTTTTAACCCCGAAAACGAAAAATTTAACTCTACACGACCAACCATGGGACGCGGTAGGTTAAAATGGTGTACTGGTTGATTTTTCTGCAACCGGATTTGGGATTTCATTGCTGCTTTTTCAACAGCTGGTCCACCCGGGAAACCCAGCCCCAGCATTTTGGCCACCTTGTCAAAGGCTTCCCCTAAAGCGTCGTCCAAGGTTGTTGCTAAACAGGTATATTTTCCAACCGCAGTGACCAAAATTAATTGACAATGACCACCAGAAACCAACAGTAATAGATAGGGAAATGATACATTGTCGGTTAAACGAACGGTTAAGGCATGTGCTTCTAGGTGATTGACGGCAATAAAAGGTTTGTTTTTGCCTAAAGCAATCGCTTTGGCCATAGTCAATCCAACGATTAACCCACCAATCAACCCGGGGCCAGCAGTTGCGGCTACTAAATCAACCTGGTCTAGAGACAAACTAGCCTGCTTCAAGGTTGATTCGATCAGTGGGGCTAAATGCGTCAGATGACTACGCGCGGCAATTTCAGGTACAACCCCCCCATAAGGCTGATGATCAGTGGTTTGTGATAACACACTATGTGCCAAAATGCGGCGATCTGACCCAACCAGGGCAACAGCTGTTTCATCACAGCTTGATTCAATACCCAACGCAATCATGGCTTAATCCAAATATTTTCATGACTATACGAACAGCTAAATTCTATGCGATCAGCACATTGCTGGCAAGCTGATTATCAGTCAAAAAACTGGTTTTTATGGATATTGCGTCTATACCGCTAAATTTTATTTGATCATGGGCAATTTTCTTGTCATTGATTGTAGCGTTTATACTGAAAAAGATGAAAATGAAATTGCATTCTACCCCAACCCAACCAGTTAGTTTGGATGTTTTAAAAAAACGTTCATGTTTGCGCATTGGCAGCCGCGGCAGCCCCCTTGCACTTGCTCAAGCAGCCGAATTTAAAAACCTGTTGCTACAACGCTATCCTACCCTTGCCCCGCAAGAACGGATAGAAATTGTACCAATCAAAACTACTGGAGACCGTATTCAGGACAGAGATTTATCCGATATTGGCGGCAAAGGCTTATTTACCAAAGAAATCGAAGATGCTTTGCTTGCCGAACAAATTGATTTTGCCGTTCATTCCATGAAAGATGTTCCTACAATTTTACCAGAAGGATTGGAAATTGCCTGTCTTTTGCCAAGGCGCAATCCTCTTGACGCTTGGTTTAGTCGGTATAATCATGGGTTAACAGATTTACCGGCAGGTTCGGTTGTTGGAACATCATCTCTGCGTCGCAAAGCACAAATTCTTGCCCATCGCCCCGATTTAAAAGTTGTTCCCCTACGCGGCAACGTACAGACCAGGCTTGATAAACTGCAGCAGCATGCAATTGATGCAACAATCTTGGCTGTTGCGGGGTTAGAACGTTTAAATTTGGCCGATAAGGCAAGCAGTATTTTGTCGGCAACCGACATGCTACCTGCCGTTGCCCAAGGGGCTATTGGTATTGAAATTCGGGTTTATGACGATAATGCTCGGGCAATTCTAGCACCTTTGAATGACTGGAAAACAAGTATCTGTATTCGTGCTGAACGTGCATGCTTGCTTGAACTCGATGGTTCATGCCGCACACCAATTGCTGCCCTAGCCAATTATCATGAATCTAGCAAAAAATTATTGCTGCGCGCCATGCTGGCTAGCCCCGATGGGCAAAAAATTGCATTCGTCGACCAGCAAGGCTTGTCCCAACAGCCAGAAACCTTAGGACATCAGGCTGGCATAGCTGTGCGGCAAAAATTTATGCGTATTGGTGAATAAAGACTTCTTTTTTCTAACAAAACAGGCTAACATTTTGGTTATGCAGCTCAGTACCAAGCGTCATATTTTGCTTACCCGAACGGAATGGCCGTCGCCCGCCGGCGCGCCGAACGGGTTAGATGTGCAAAAAAACCTGGAAGAAGCAGGATTTAAGGTTTCAGTTGAACCCTTATTGCATATTCACCCCCAAACCATCAGCCCGGAACAAGCACAATCTTTACAGCAAAATTCGGCTCAAGCCGTTCTATTTACAAGCGTTCACGCCATCCAACAATGGGTTAGTTTAAGATTACCTTTAGATATCCCTGCTCTAACGGTTGGTGACGATAGTACCCACATCGCCAAAAGTCTTGGATTTCATCAAGTTAATAATGCTGATGGCAATGCTACCGAACTGCTGGCCATGGCACAAAAACAGCTGCGCATTAATGGCGGTCGGGTTATTTATGCCTGCGGCCGTGTTACCAGCCTTGATATAACAGAAGAACTGAAAAAACTTGGGTTCCAATCGGAAAGCTTGGTGCTTTATGATAGCCACTCGATCGACAAGTTCCAAACCACAACTGCCGAAAAACTTGAATCAGGCGCGATTACCGATTTAACTTTCTTCTCAAGCCGTGCTGCTGATACATTTGCCAAATTGGTTGCGCAAAATCATCGGATATCTAAAGCATGTCAGAAAATTCGTGTTTTTTGTCTCAGTGATTCGATTGCACAAAAGATTGGCCATTTACCTTGGGCATCAATTCATATTAGTGCCAAACCTAACTTATCAAGCTTGTTGCAGTTAATAACTGCACCTCTTCCAATCTCAGGAGAAAGACCAATGCATCCCAAAGATAAAATTGCCCGTTTACTTGGTTTTACCAGCTTTAGCCTTGTTTTATTGATGATTGCGATTGTGCTGACAGCCCCGCAATTATTGATACCGTCATCCAATGTATCCCAACCATCGGCTATTCTTATCAATGATTTGGCCAAAACCGTTCATGAATTGCAAACAACCCTAAAAAACCAACAACAATCAATAGCCACGATACAAGATGCGTTTGGCAAGCTTGATCAGCCCGCGTTGAACAACCGTCTATCCGAAATTGACCAGCGGTTATCTGCTTTAAGCACAGAAATGAATAGCTATCGTAACTTATCAGCAGATGCACCAGTCCATGACCCAATGATTGGACAGCTTCAACAACAAATATCTGAATTAAGCAAAAGTCTTTTGGTTCAGGAAAAACAAATTTCAAATTTCAATCTGGCTATAGGTGATTTAGATCAGGTACGCTTAACGCTGCAACAGGTTGGTAAACAACTTGAGTTATTTGAAAATAAACTGGGCCAGCTGCCAAGTTTAACTACAAAGGTTTTTGAATTACAGCAATTAAGCACCGAATTTAATCAACAATTACAGCAATTGCACCAAAACCCCCAAGGCAACCAAAATCCAAGCTTGGCGGCACTGTTTTTAACAGCCGGCCAATTGGAAACAGCTATTAATAATGGCCAACCATTTTTTCATGAAATAGCGGCAATCGAACAATTTGGGGGGCAGCAATCGATGGTTCGTGACTGGTTGTCTCAGGCAAACACCCTTAAGCCCTGGTTTGAAACGGGCATTCCGTCTTATGTATGGTTACAGCAGGAACTTAAAATCATTGCCAACAAAATATCCCAGGGTATTTTAAGCGACGAACTGCGCAATAGCGGTTGGAATCAACAATTTGCTGATCAATTCTCTGGCTTAATTACCATACGTCCTATTGGTGCACAAACCCAAGGGGATGATTTGTTATCGCGCCTGGCGCGAACGGAAGCAAAATTAGCAAATGGTGAATGGCAGGCAGCGTTGAAGGAATTGGATGTCAGTAACCTGCCTAAATCACTGGTTGATTGGAAAGAAACACTACAAGCAAAACTTCAGGCAAATTCTTTATTACAACAGTTTAAAAACATGCTATTAACACATTTTATGACAAACCCTTAAGGCCGCGCAATGTTTAAAGCACTTATTTTTTCATTTATAGCCGCTTTGTGCGTTTTTGCGGCTTTTTGGATTACACAGCAACCAGGCTCTATTGTCGTAAATTGGCTGGGGTACGAGCTAACTGCCCCTGTAAGTATCTTGTTTTTATTTCTGGTTATTGTTTCAGGATTATTATACATCATCGTTTGGCTGGGGTATGCGCTTATTCTGACACCACATCGCATCCGGAAAGCCCAAGAAAATGAACGGCGCAAAAACGGTTATAAGGCATTGACAAGGGGAATGGCTGCCCTGGCAGCGGGTGATGCGCTTGAAGCACAGCGTCATGCCCAAAAAGCAACCCAATTAATGAACGATCCCCCTCTAACTTTGTTACTGACAGCACAAGCCGCACAAATTAGCGGTGACGAGCAAGCAGCCGCAAAATATTTTCGCTTAATGTTGGATAACCCTGACTCGGCGTTTCTTGGATATCGTGGGCTGTTGATGCAGTCCTTACGGCAAAAAAACTATAAATCTGCGTTAACCTACACACGAGAAGCACTTAAAATCCGCCCTAAAGCAGACTGGCTAGCTCAAACACAGTTTGAACTTGAAACAAAACTAGGTGAATGGTCTGGCGCCAACAATAGTTTAAAACTTTTAAAACAAGCACGCAAACTACCATCAGCGCAGTTGGAACGTTATGAAGGTATTTTGTTAACCGAATCGGCACGACAAGACCTTCAAGACCAACCTGCAATTGCTGCTGAAAAAGCTGAAAATGTTCAAAAATATATTCCTCATTTTATTCCAGCACTTATTTTACAGGTTAAAGCGTGGCAACGCAGTGACAAGAAAAAACCTTTTGCCAAATTTTTAGAGCGGCAGTGGCAAGTTGTTCAGCATCCGACCTTGTTACAACTTTATTGTAATTTATTTGATCAAGAATCTCCGGCAAACCAATTTAACCGGCTTCAAAAGTTGGCTGGTGGCAACTTAAATTTGCCTTCCGATCAATTACTTATTCTGGCAACAACTGCCATCAAGGCACAAGCATGGTCTGATGCCAGGCAATATCTTCAACAAATTTTGCATAATGGCCATAAAACGGCTAAAGCTTGCCGCCTGATGGCTGAATTGGAAGAAAAGGAAAATCAAAACTACCGTGCAGCAATTCAATGGTTAACCCAGGCTTCTGAGGCTCCGGAAGAAGCAACATGGATTTGTCAAATTTGCCATACCAGTCATGTTGAATGGCAGGCTTGTTGCAGTAATTGTCGTGAATTTGACCAGTTGGTTTGGCGTTATCCGCCATCATCTTCACCTGGCATCGAGAATAACATGATTATTTCCCTAACATCGGCGGGTGACAAGAACGATAAAACAAGCCAAATGTCCTCCAATATTGCCTTACCGCCTCCACAGCAAGCAATATCGGAAACAAACTCGGCATCCCTTGCTGCTGATATTACATCTGTGTCCCAACAAAAAACTGATAATCCGACTAACTTGGCACCGCATACCTATACCGATGCTAAGTCGGCCATTGAGGCCGCCAGACAAATTAGTTAAAATCTTTACCAAATAAATCGTGGTAAGCCAGCAATCGGTTTTAATGCTGCTTTTTCTGCCATTTCCGTAAGGCGTTGTTTTAGTCCTTGCTGCTGGTTAAGCTGTAGCCCTTCGGCATGAATACCCCCAAGAATCCAAAGACCATCCAGCCCCATGGTGGTTGCACCAACAATATCTGTGCGCAAGGCATCGCCAACTGCCAATATTCTATTTTTATCAAGGCCACCCAATAATTTCAGGGCATGTTGATAAACAGCCGGATGCGGTTTGCCGTGATAGCGTACTTCGCCGCCAATTTGTTCATAATATTGCGCCAAAGCCCCGGCACAAATTTCGCGCTTGCCTTGCCGGACAATCTCAAGATCCGGGTTAACACAGAGCATAGGCAACCCTTGCTGCTGTGCTTTTTTTAGTGTGCCAGTATATAAATCGAGAGTATCGCCAAAATTGCGAATTCCCACCGCCAAAACAAACTCGGCATGTTGTGGTTCTTGCACGAGCTGTAAATCTAACCCCTGAAAAAAAGGACGATCCGATTCGGCAAAAATAGCTAAGCATTTTGTTCCTAAACGGCGGTGCCAATGATCACTGCGCTTATATAATTGCTGCCATGTTTCCTCGCCCGAGGAATGAAGAAAATCGTACGAATCCTTTAAAAAACCTATTTTTTCTGTGCTATCTGCAACCACAGCGGCGCGGCGCGGCGCATTAGATAACAATAAAATTTTCTTGCCAGCCTGCTTTAAGCGGCGCAAACAATCGACCGCCCCAGGGTAAGCCATAACCCCATCATGCAATACCCCCCATAAATCAATAATAAATCCATCATAATGGTCGGATATTTCAGCAAAATGGGACAATAGCTTAATAGAATGTTCAGAAGTTGTTTTATGAAGGGTCATTCTTGATCTCGTTCGCTTTCATCTTTTTAGTCATCTAGCACTCATTTTTACAAATGGCACGTTACCATAAAACACTTCCCATCAACCGACAACAGCATTTTAAGCAATT
>CAYPXH010000014.1:0-35737 GCA_964414755.1 uncultured Rhodospirillaceae bacterium
GTGGCTATACGAAAAAAATGTACATCCTGAGCAACAAGAGTTGCAGCGGTTGTAAACAACCAACCGGTTAAAAGAAAAATATTTCTTATAGCCACCCTAAAAGGCTTGGAAAGGTTAGAAAAAAATTGGCACAAAGCTTTCCACCCTGCCCCCAATCTTGATAAACACCTTCCCCAATATGTTACAACCCACGTCATTTTTATTATCATACAAAAAGTAAATCCTAGCTATCACTATATAACGTTATAAAATTTTCCGAAAGATAAAATTTGTATTTTTCTTAAAATTTTTTTAATAACCTTATTTTGATGACCATGTTTGAAGAATTTTTAGTGCCTGCTCGATAGTCTTTTGTTTGTTTTTATCGGTTATGTGCTGAATATCTTCGCCCGATAACCAACCGATAAATTGTTGCACAAAACGTACTGCAGATTCATGTTGTTGCCGACAGGCCGCAAGAATAAAAGCTAAAGATTTTTCAGGACTTTGCGGCACCACCAAACCCAC
The DNA here is from genome assembly GCA_964414755.1 of uncultured Rhodospirillaceae bacterium. GTDB lineage: Bacteria > Pseudomonadota > Alphaproteobacteria > JAEUKQ01 > JAEUKQ01 > JAEUKQ01. The sequence continues at coordinate 508 of CAYPXH010000014.1, forward strand.
TCTCAAATCAAGACCATAGGCATATTGTGCGGCAGAATTACCGCTGATTGCCTCAACATATCGTTCTATAACATAATCGGGCATACGGTAGGTAGAAGACCATTTTTTGACTTGCGCTACAAAATCTACTGAGTTCGCTAAAGGCAGGTTTTGGCTATATTCTTTAATTAAATATTTGATCTTCGCGGAACTTGGATCTTTCAGTAGTGCAATATTAAGTAAAATCATAATTTCATCCGGATCATGTAGCTTCAAGTATATAGGGTTATGCATTTCTTGGTACAGCAAACGTGCCGCTAAAATTGGTGCCTCAGGCTCTCCTTGCTCTGTAGCTTGATATAACCATATTAATGCCTGCAACCACCCCTCCCTAGTTACCACTCCATTTTCTGGCACAGTATTCCGCGCAGCATTCAATCGTGCCCAAGAGCTGCCCAAATTGGCAGCTTTAACCAACTGCTGATAAGCGGCTTCACGTTTTGGTGTGCTACCTTCCCTTAAGCTTTGTATTGCTACATCGGTCATTGCTTCGGGATGCCCCAGTTGGGCAGCTTTTTCAAACCAAGATTGTGATTCATCCAGGTCATTTAGATTAAAGTAACTGATTCCGATAAGATATTCGGCCATACCACCAGGTTGATTGGTTGATTTTTGTAATTCATTAATTGCACTCTTCCAGGAAGATTTTTGATACGCTTGCAAAGCTATGCGCCAAAGCTGCAACCAATTTGTGCTTTGATGAAGATATAAACCCCTGGGAGCAGATAATTCCCCTTGATCATAATGATTGACAAATAGTCGTACGGGTCGATCAGAACCGAACTTAATCTCGTAAATATCAAGAAGTCCGCTGTCCAAAATTCCATTCGATGTTTCAAAAGGGCAGCATGAACCAACACGCCGCCAACGGATTGGCGTGTTTACCACGTCCGCAAACATATACTCTTGAATAGGGCTTAGCCATTGAAGATATATTGCCAACCGTTTTGACATCGTTAAATTATTATCGTGAAAACCACCTAGCCTCACTGGGTATCCGGGTGCATAACCATATTGCCAATCTGTTGCCTGATCACGAAGGTTATTAGGCTGGTCATGTACAGGTTAGGCCAAAACAGAAAATGAGCCTGTAAGTCTCATCCAAAAAATAACAAGTAAAATAGTGCTGTGAAAGTTATTTTCTATCATTGGCATCATCATGAAGACAAAAAGGTTATTAATGGTATAAAGGGTAATATAAACGAATGAACATTATAATGCCCATTTGCTAAGGTCATCACGGTTTACGCGTGACCAATTTTCTTGAAAGATATAGGTGCGTAGAGCGCAGAAAAATTTTATATCAAGATATAATTGGAAATATTAATTTATTTTCTTAGTTTGCAGCCTTTAACATTACTTTAACTTCACCTGTACGTCCGGCACGAATCTGAAATTGTGCCTCGCCCCGCCAAGAGCCGCTTTGGGCAGTAACAATATAGTTCCCCTCTCTTAAAGGAACGCGCGGCATATGCCCACGCGCCGAGGCAACCACACGCGATTTATCGGACCGTGGTCGAATTTCCCAATTTATTGATGATGCATCAATGGTCTGGCTGGGTAAATCCGCAACTAAATTGGCTTCTCCTGCATAAAAATTAAGAATATATTGGTATACTGCTTTTTCACGAACAGGCACAAGTAAATCGGCCGTCATATTGTTATAAGTAGCCCTGAGAACGTAATTACCGGCTGGAAGTGAAAATTCATGCCGCGCCGAATCAGAACGGCTAAAAATTTTCTGCGCAACTGTTTTCGTAACCGGATCATTTTGATAAACTTCCCAAACAACACCAGAAGTTACAAAAGGTGCTCCGGTATAGGGGATCATGCTAACTTTAACACGTCCGTTTGTTAGTGGGTCACCCCGGGATTCTGAAAACACTGGCTTATTCTGCCCCATTATTGCGGCATTTGTAGCTGGAAGGCCTGAAACAGGCTGGTTATTCCGACTGTTTTGGCTACTCTGACTATTTCTTGCAGTCTGAGAATTATTATTTTTTAATATGGGCTTTTGTGGGGGAATATTTATTGAAGACAATAATATTGGTTTTTCTACTTGCGGTTTCACAGGAGGGAAGGATAACCGTGTTAAAGGTACTGAATTTGTCTTATCCTGTTGCGCAACATCTATCCCTGAAGACATGCTTATGGTTAGCGGGATCAAACTATACTGACCAACCGATAAAAAAAGGTTATAGGATGTTTTAACTAGCATAATTTGTGGTATTGAGAAAGTTTTTATGTGCGCCGTCTGCCCCAAAACATATAACATAAGCGGCTGAATATTAAAAGCATCGTGCCCATTGGCATTATTGTCGACATTTCGCGATAAGATCGTGTCTTCAGGTGATAAAACATGGTTTTCTACATGGTTAATATGGTCATTTGTCGATACACCTGGCACATTATCTGTCCAGTTCACCAATAACAAAATGGTCGATAACAGAATAATAGTACAAATTGCGGTTACCAGGTACGTTCTTTTAAGAGCCATAAGACAAAACCTATATCTAAAATATATCGACAGTTGTAGTGGACATTAGATGATGTCATTTTCATATTACATAATTTTACTGTCACTTTACAAAAAGCCTTATACATAATTCTTGTAATAAAATGAAGATATTTCTTGATCATAGCCTTAAAAAATCTATCCCAGCTAAAAAAAATAATGCTATTCAATAGCACGTTTTGATGTTTTTGTGACCTTAAATTATATACTAACTTTACCTAGGCATTGTTCTTTGCTAGCATTCTTACTGCACTTGATATTGTAAAAAAATGTGAGGAATCGTGAGGTTTTTTATGCGCTGTAAACAACAAAGACCAATCAATTTTATCAAAAAATTTGGGCTTGGTATAGCTTCCTTTATATTGTTAACATTTTTAATATCAGGTGGGTATGCCCAAACGCAAACAATACTGAATGTGTCTTATGACCCCACCCGTGAAATGTACAGGGCTTATAACGATCTTTTTGCAAATTACTGGCTCAATACAACTGGTACAAAAGTGCGTATTACCATGTCTCATGGGGGCTCAGGTGCACAAGCACGCGCAGTAATTGATGGGTTACAAGCCGATGTTGTAACTTTAGCGCTTTCCTACGATATTGATATTATCGCTGAAAAAACCAATCTAATTCCGGCGGATTGGCAAAAACGCTTAAACCACCGAAGCGCACCTTATGTTTCAACGATTGTCTTTCTTGTTCGCCAAGGCAATCCAAAAAACATCCGTGATTGGAATGACTTAATTCGCCCAGGTGTCAGCGTGATTACCCCTAACCCCAAAACATCTGGGGTCGCGCGTTGGAACTATTTAGCTGCTTGGGGTTATGCCCTGCTGCAACCGGATGGAAGCGATGAGAAAGCAAAAAGCTTTATTGGCAAGCTTTTTGCTAATGTACAAATACTTGATACCGGTGCTCGGGATGCAACCAACACCTTTATCCAACGTGGAATTGGTGATGTGTTAGTTACATGGGAAAATGAAGCTTTACTTGCCCTGCAACGCTTGGGTAAAAATCAATATGAGGTTGTAATACCTTCAATGAGTATTTTAGCAGAACCAACCGCTGCACTTGTAGATGGAAACGTTGATAAAAAAGGCACCCGGGGAGTTGCACAAGCTTATTTAGAATATTTGTATAGCCCTGAGGCTCAAGAATTATTGGCGCAACATTATTATCGGCCAACGCTTGAGTCCGTAGCTAAGAAACATCAAAATCGCTTTCCAAATTTGCAATTATTTACAATTGATCAAATATTTGGTGGATGGCATAAAGCAACATACCAACATTTTGTTGAAGGGGGCATTTTTGACCAGCTATACACACCACAAAAACGAAAATAACATTAATAAAAACACACCACAAGAAGGAAATATCATGGCGCATCTTATCCAAAATCGGCAACGCCATATATTACCTGGTTTTGGTTTGAATATGGGGGTTATGTTATTTTTTGTTGGGTTGTTGATTGTATTACCACTTGCAGCACTTTTTATGCACACGACAAATATTAGTTGGTCAAAATTTTTAGATATTGCTCAAGACGAACGTGTACAGTCAGCTCTAAAGTTAAGTTTTTCATCCGCAATTATTGCAGCTTTGATCAATTTATTTGCGGGCATTATGGTTGCTTGGGTCCTAGTACGTTACAATTTTATTGGCAGGCGGTTATTTGATTCGCTTATTGATTTTCCGTTTGCTTTGCCAACGGCCGTAGCGGGTATGACCTTAGCCAGCCTATACGAACATAATGGCTGGCTCGGCGGGTTATTGAACAGTGTGGGGATTCAAGTTGTGCAAACACAAGTAGGAATAGTTTTAGCACTTGTTTTTATTGGTTTTCCATTTGTTGTAAGATCGGTGCAGCCCGTTCTTGCTGATATGAATCAAGAAATTGAACAAGCGGCCAAAAGTCTTGGGGCAAATGGTCGCCAGTTTTTCTGGCGCATAGTGTTACCGACTATTTTACCAGCAGCCCTTACCGGATTTAGCCTGGCACTGGCACGTGGTATTGGCGAATATGGCTCGGTAATTTTTATTGCAGGTAATATTCCTTATGTTTCAGAAATTGCCCCGTTGTTGATTGCAATTCGTGTTGATGAAGAATCCGGATACGAAAGTGCAGCGGTGATTGCCATTTTAATGATGATGATTGCTTTTATACTATTACTGTTGGGTAATTTATTACAACGATGGACACGTTTTTACCAAAAATAATATAAAAAGCTTTTCTAATAACCGAACATGTCGTTATGATGGTTCTTCGACTTTCTGGAAGCGCATATGGGCCGTATATTACTAATTACTGTTACCGTTATATTTTTACTGTTTTTGTTGATAATGCCGATTGCTTTTATCATGATCGAGGCAGTTGGAAGTGGTTTACAACCTTATGTCCAAGCAATCGGTAATCAGGCAACACTGCATGCTGTGGTGCTAACTATCCTAGTAACAGCTGTCACGATTGTGATTAATGTTATAGTCGGGTTAAGTGGGGCGTGGCTAATTAGTAAATTCTCGTTTCGTGGTAGAACTTTTTTAACGGCATTAATCGAATTACCATTTTCTATCTCGCCTGTTGTAGTCGGTTTTCTATTTATCTTGCTTTTTGGGTATAATGGATGGTTTGGGAAATTGCTTGATAGCTACGGCATTCAAATAGCCTTTGCCGTTCCAGGAATTATTCTTGTTACCGTTTTTGTAACTTTTCCCTTTATTATTCGTGAATTAATCCCGTTAATGCAAGAACAGGGAAAGGATGAAGAAGAAACAGCCTTATCACTTGGTGCCAGGGGTTGGAGTATTTTCTGGCACATTACGCTGCCAAATATTAAGTGGGGGTTGTTATACGGCGTTATTTTGTGCCTGGCACGCGCCATGGGAGAATTCGGTGCGGTTAGCATTATTTCCGGAAATATCCAGGGCGAAACCGACACTTTAACCTTACATATTAAAAATTTATATGATGGATATTATTATAACGAAGCTTTTGCCGTATCGTCTTTACTTCTGATCGTGGCTTTAGCAACTTTGTTGATAAAGTCCTTTTTAGAATGGTCATTTAAACCCAAAACCAAATATAAAACCAAAACCACCTTGAAAAAAACATGATTAATATTGAACAGATAAATAAAAGTTTTGATCATGGCCGCATTCGCATCTTAGAAGATGTTAATTTTTCAGTTCCCAAAGGCCAGCTAGTTGCATTACTTGGTCCATCAGGCTCTGGAAAAACCACTTTGCTTCGATTAATTGCAGGGTTAGAAAACGCAGACAGTGGAACTATAGAGCTTGAAGGCAAGCCTGCCCAATCCAAAACGATTCAGCAACGCCAAGTTGGCTTTGTTTTTCAGCATTATGCATTATTTAGGCATATGAATGTTTTTAACAATGTGGCCTTCGGTTTGCGTGTAAAACCCTGGTTCAAACGCCCAAAACGCAAAATTATTCAGCAAAAAGTTCAAGAATTACTGGAACTTGTCCAAATTCATGAGCTGGCGAAACGTTATCCATCACAACTATCCGGCGGGCAACGACAGCGGGTAGCACTGGCACGAGCCCTAGCGATCGAGCCAAAAATTCTGCTGCTTGATGAACCTTTTGGTGCTTTAGATGCCAATGTACGGCAAGAATTGCGAATCTGGCTGCGCAAATTACATGATCAGATGCAATTAACAACCCTTTTTGTAACACATGATCAGCAAGAAGCTATGGATTTAGCTGACCGAATTATTTTGCTTCAGAAAGGCAAATTACAACAAATAGATACACCAGAAAACATTTATGAAAAACCAGCAAACTTATTTGTCTACCAATTTCTAGGTTCTTTTAACACTATTCGCCTGCCCGTCAATAACTCAAGCATTAAAATCGGCCACCATGTTTTTCAAGCTGACCAACAAATTGCCAACTTTGATATCGGGATATTTTATATCCGTCCCTATCATTTACGCCTTTTATCACAAAGCCAGGCCAACACAGCACATTTTTATGCTTCTGTCCAAGGTATTTTATTTAATGGTTCAATCATTAAACTACAAATACAACCCCTAGACTATCTTAGCGGTATTTATGAAGTAACAATTTCACCATCCGACTATCATGCTCATCATGTTAAGAATGGGGCAATATACCCGTTTGCCATTCAAGAACTTGCCTTTTTTATTACACCACAGCAACCACCAATCACTTTTAAAACCAGTGAGTCATAATACCCTAATCATTAAACTAATCTGATCCTTGTGCCAACAGCCCATGGTTTCCGCCGGCCGCTGTAATATCAACACTAACAAGACGCTCGGTTGCGAAGCGCAACAAATAGTTAGGACCGCCTGCCTTAGGCCCCGTGCCCGACAACCCCTCGCCCCCAAAAGGATGAACACCTACCACAGCACCAATCATACTCCGATTAACATAAACATTTCCAACACGACAATGTTCCTGTATGTAATCGATAGTACTTTGAACACGGCTGTGAATACCTAATGTCAGACCATAACCTGTTGCGTTAATGTCTTTTATAACATGGTCCAGTTTGCTTTTATTCCAAGATACCAAATGCAAAATAGGTCCAAACACTTCACTTTGTAATATATCAGCCTTTGACAGTTCCGCCAGGGTTGGTGGGAAAAAATGTCCCCCAGGTAAATCTTTTTGTATAGTACATGAATACAAAATATGTGCATTTTTTTCTAAGTAATGAAAATGTTGGTTTAACTTGTTAATTGCGGTTTCATCAATCACGGGGCCTATATCGGTTGTTAAATAGGCAGGATGACCAATACGCAATTCCTTCATAGCTCCGGTCAGCATGGTAACTAAACGTTCTTTAAGTTCTTCCTGAACAAAAACCACCCGACATGCTGAACAACGCTGTCCGCTTGACTGAAAAGCAGAAACAAGCAAATCACGAACGACTTGTTCAAGCAGCGCCGACGAATCAACAATCATGGCATTAATACCACCCGTTTCAGCAACTAGTGGAACAATTGCACCACCACGATTTGCTAAACTACGATTAATTGCTTGTGCCGTCGCCGTTGACCCAGTAAAAACAACCCCACTGACCAAGGGATCTGCGACCAACCTAGCACCGATATTAGCACCACCAATGATAAGGTGCAGGATTGAACGGGGGACACCAGCTTGATACAACAAATTTACCGCAGCATATGCAATTAATGGTGTCTGGGGAGCAGGTTTAGCAAGCACTGCATTACCGGCGGCCAGGGCAGCAGTAATCTGTCCTATAAAAATAGCTAGGGGAAAATTCCAAGGCGAAATGGCAACAAAAATCCCCCTGCCATGTAATGATAATTCGTTCTTTTCACCAGTAGGTCCAGGCATTAATTGGGATTTGGCAAACAACCGACGCGCTTGGCTAGCATAATACCGGCAAAAATCGATCGCTTCCCTCCATTCAGCAATCGCATCAACCATGGTCTTTCCAGCCTCACAAACTAATAATCCAATCAGCCGTGGTGCTTGTTTCTCTAGAAGATCAGCGGTTTTTTCTAAACAAACTGCACGCGCTTCTGCACCCTGCCTGCTCCAGCTTATTTGTGCATGATGTGCTGCATGGAAAGCTTGCTGGATTTCGTGCTCTTGTTGTTGCTTGGCATAACCCAGTAAATGCTTAACATCGGCAGGACTAAAAACCTTGTCAACACCTGATTGAGAAGCGAAATCAGCATTTAAAGGAAAAGAATTAGCAAAATGAGCAATCTTTTTTTCTAGATCTTGGCTAGCAATTGTATTTGTCACATCAATTCCTTTCGCATTTAAACGCTCTGATCCGTAAATAAAACGTGGTATTGGCAATTTTGGGCTTCTTTTTTTGTCCCAGGCACGAACTTGCTGGATCGGGTCAGAAACAAGCTGCATGGCCTGGCGGTCTCGATCAAAAATTTGGTTTACAAAAGAACTATTGGCTCCATTCTCAAGCATACGACGCACTAGGTAAGGCAACAAATCTTGATGTGATCCAACTGGAGCATAAATACGCACGGGAATTTTAGGGTAATCCTGCCGTACACCGCGATAAAGGCTTTCGCCCATACCCTGTAGCCGCTGAAATTCGTATGATTCGGTTCTCTTAAGCTGTGCGAGATGAATAATAAAAGCTACTGTATGCGCATTATGGGTTGCAAATTGGGGAAAAATGCAATCTTGTGCAGCAAGTAATTTTTCGGCACATACCTGATATGATAAATCCGTTGCTGCTTTACGGGTAAAAACAGGGTAATCGCCAAGACCCTTTTCCTGCGCGCGTTTAATTTCTGTATCCCAGTAAGCACCCTTAACAAGCCGAACCATTATTTTGCGCCCAGCCATGCGTGCATTCTCGATAAGCCATTCTATTGTTGGCAAAGACCTTTTTTGATATGCTTGAACAGCCAACCCCAATCCTTCCCATCCCTGAAGCCCCGGGTGGTGAATTAAATGCTGAAATATCAGCAACGATAGTTCTAAACGATCGGCTTCCTCGGCATCAAAAGTTACGTGAATCTGTGCGGCCTTGGCGCTAGAGCAAAGATTCAGTACTATTGGTATTAATTCGTGCTGTATGCGTTGTACTTGGCTTATTTCATAGCGAGGATGCAAGGCTGACAGTTTAATGGAAATACCCGAAGATTTCTGACAACCCTGACCTTTAGATACTTTTGCAATTGCGTCAATTGCTTGTTGATAAGCATTTTTATAACGCTCTGCATCAGCAGCTGTTTTTGCCCCCTCGCCAAGCATATCGTAGCTATAGCGGTCCCCCGCCCGAATATAGGGAACAGCCCTTTTTAATGCGTCATGAATATGATGGCCCATAATAAATTGTTGGCCTAATGCACGCATTGCTTGTTGCAAGCAGAACCGAATTAATGGTTTTATCAACTGAGCTACAGTAATCTTTACTAAACCCAATGGGATGGAGCTGGATTTTTTTTGATGAACCGGTCGATAATTTAAATAACGTGCCACCGCCAGGCCAAGGCTAGCAATATTTACAAGTGCTGACCTGGATTTACCAATATGGCTCTGCCAATTGCCTTGTTGCAATTTGTCATAAATAAGCAAGTTGGCTGTAGAACGATCTGGTATACGCAACAAAGCTTCAGCTAATGACAGCAAAATAACGCCGTCAGCATCAGCAATTTTATATTCCTGCAAAAAAGCACGGTAACCCTTTGTCTCCATCCTATCTTGACGAATAAAATCAACCCAATTAGCTGCTAAGGCTGTCGCTTGATCACTAATTGGCTGCCATGTTTTTGTATATTCAAGCAGGTTTTGGACAACCACTTCTTCATCGGCGTCATACAAAGACTGCAGGTGGTTAAAGATATCTTTTACTTTAAAATAAGCCGTATTTCCTGACATTTAAGCCGCCTTAAACCAGACTTACGAATTTGACGATTAGGGCAAGACACAAGAATCAGATATATTATTACACAAGAACGATCAACTCTTAAAAAGAATTTTAATCCTGCAATTAAAATTGTTTTTCAGCAATATCAAATGATCGGCTTGCCTGTTTTAGTTTTTTTGGCTAAGCTGCGGCACGCTTGGTATACAAAATAAGTTTTTAATCAGCTGAAAGCGAATATCTGATGAACTGGCGTTTTATGCAAGGCCGATCTTACCAATTAGACAAGATGGGTCTTGGGGATTTATTTAAAGCTTTTTTTACCTATCCTACAATTTTGGTTTATTTGGCTCTCGCCATATTGATGATTTATCTAGCATCACAGGCGGAAGGATCAGGCTGGATGGTTTATACGCCAATTGTGGCGACAATTCTTATTTATCCCCTTGCCTGGTATCTGATTCACCGTTTTATTTTGCATGGACGTTATCTTTATAAAATCCGTCTCACTGCAGCTGCTTGGAAAAGGATTCACTTTGATCATCACCAAGATCCACATAACCTGCATGTTCTGTTTGGGGCATTATACACAACCCTGCCAACAATTTTTATTATCACTTGCGCGACAGGCTGGTTGATTGCAGGTGAAATAGGAATTTATATTGCATGTGCCAGTGGTCTAATCATGACTTGTTTTTATGAATTTTGCCATTGCATCCAACATCTTAATTATCAACCGCGAACGACCTTTATTCAGAAAATAAAAAAATGGCATCTAGCCCACCATTTTCATAACGAACAGGGTAATTATGGGATCACCAATTATTTTTGGGATCGGCTATTTAAAACTTTTTACCTCCGTCCCCACGATGTGCCGCGCAGCAAAACTGTTTTTAATCTCGGTTACACCGCCGAAGAAGCTGATCTCTATCCTTGGGTTTTACAAAAATCGCATGGTATACGCCGTGATGAAGGACCAGGCAGAACCCGCCAAAAGCCTAGCGAATAATTGTCGAGAGTAGAATAGACGTTTCATTTGTTACTCAAAATAAATTGGAAATTTTAAAAAATGATTGATATTACAGCCGTACAATCAAGATCAGAGCTTCGCAACTTTGCAATTCTGCCGCGGTTGTTGTATAAAGATTATCGCGGTTTTTGTCCAAATCTTGATACAGAAAATATCAAAATACTGCGCCCAGATAAAAATCCCTTTTTTGCCCACGCCAAGGCTCGCTTCTTTGTTGCCCGAAAAAACGGACAAATCGTTGGACGTATTGGGGCCATTATTGATGAGGGTTTTATTCAGCAATATAAGGAAAATACCGGTTATTTTGGCTTTTTTGACTGTATTCATGATATTCAGGTGTGTCAATTGTTACTGCAAGCGGCAGAAAATTGGCTTAAAGACAATAAAATGGGAAAAGTCATCGGTCCACTTAGCCCATCAACTGCTGGAGAAGTTGGTTTAATGACCAGTGGGTTTGATGAAGCACCAATGTTAATGATGCCTTTCCACCCCCCCTACATGATGCAGATGATGGAACAATTATCGGCGTATAAACCCATTAAAAACCTATATTCCTACTATTATGATGTTCTCAATGCCCCGAAAATCGATCGCTACAAACTAGCCGAACGTTTTGCGGATTACGGTGATTTGAAATTACGACCCTTTAATATGGCCTCCATGAAGTCAGAAATAAATCTTTTGATTGATGTTTATAACGATGCATGGTCGAATAATTGGGGTTTTGTTCCATTTACAGCAGCCGAGATTGACCATCTTGGGCAATCTATAAAACCGTTATTGATTCCGGATTTAATATGGTTTGTTGAGCTTGCTGGCAAGCCTGTAGGTATTATTTTGGGATTACCTAACTTATACCAAATAATTTCCGATTTTAATGGGCGGCTACTCCCCCTAAATTGGTTAAAATTATTATGGCGCTTAAAAGTAAGCCATTCCATTACCACTGGGCGTCTTGCCCTTTTTGGTGTTCGTAAGCAATATCAACGCTCGCGCCTTGGCTCACTGATCGCAGCTTTATTACTGGAAGCTATTCGGGAGAATGGAAGAAAACTTGGATTTGTTAGTGCTGAACTGGGATGGGTTCTCGAGGATAATAGCGCACTAAACCTGTTGCTTAAAAATATTGGCGGTAGCTATATCTGTAAAACTTTTCGTATTTACCAGAAAGAAATTTTATCTTGACCCCAACAAAGTTATATCATGCCCTAGTGTTAGCTGGAAACCGAAATGAAGATGACCCTATTGTCAAATACCGCGGTACCGCCAACAAAGCAATGACACCTATTTTGGATGTTCCAATGCTTATCAGGGTGCTAGACACGCTGCTTAATTGTCGCGAGATTTATCGAATCACAGTTTGTTTTGATCAACCTGAATTAATACAATCACACGATCTAATTCAGAAGGCACTTAAACAACAAAAATTAAACTTTATGGATACCGCTGCAACACCCGCAAGTAGCGTTCAGGCATTTTTGAATGCTTATCCAAATGGATATCCCTTTTTACTAACGACAGCCGATCACCCCTTGTTAACTTCTAATATGGTTACAAGCTTTATTGAAAACAGCGACCCTTATGCTGATTTATCTGTTGGCTTGGCAACGGAAAAGGTTATTCAGAGCGCCTACCCACAATCTGTCCGCACATATTACCGGATGCGTGATGGTGGATTCTCGGGGTGTAATTTATATATTATTCGCTCTCGCGTAGCAGAAAAAGTGATTGTTTTTTGGCAAAAGATGGAACGATACCGAAAGAAACCTTTGCGTTTAATTGCGCAAATAGGTTGGTGGTCGGTTATTCGTTTTCGTTTGTTTGGTTTAACTATTAACCAAGCCTTTCAACTATTGTCAAAACGCTTGGGTGTTAATGCTCAACCAACAATTATTCCGTATGCTGAAGCTGCAATTGATGTTGATAAACCAAGCGATTTTGATCTGGCAACTCAGATTCTTCAAAATCGCCTTGCGCCAGACCCCCAAAACAGTTCCAAGCCTAATTAAGCGCAATACCATCCTTTCAACAATCCCTTTTATAAAAGCCTAAATTGGCATAATATCAGCTTTTATTTTTGCGGTCCCAATTTTTAACTAATATCTCTGCCTTGGTTAAATCTTCAGGAAAATCAACTTCCCCCCATTGCAACCCATGAATCAGACATGTTTCAACAGTCTTACGCTGCGCGATAAGCCCGATGATACGCAAATACCACCATTTCAGGCCTTCTTGGCTGCGCATACTTTGATCTACCTGATTGCTAAAATCAACACCTCCTTGGCCACGAAACAGCAACATGCCAATTGATTCGGCATTAACCTGGTCTAACGGTAATGTTTTACCTATTTCCAATAAACGGCTACCTTGGCGCTTAACTTTCATGTCATCTGCATCATAGGAATCCTTGGTATCAACCGTAACCGTAATATCAGCCTTCGGGTTATTTAAAAGGCGACGTGCAATCTCGACTTCAAAAAGGGTATCTCCATTAACAATCATAAAATCTTCTGTCATTTCAGACCTTGCCAACCAACAGCTGCCTAAATTATCAGCTACTTTGTAAAATGGGTTAAATAAGGTGCGAATCTGAACGCCAGGATAGTGTATTTTCTTCAATTGTGCTTCTACCTCTTCGGCAAAAAACCCAACAACTATAGCAAAACTCTTAACACCAGCTTGAACCAAATGGTCGATTTGCCACTCAAGCAAAGTTTTACCGCCAATAGGCAGCAAACATTTCGGTTTTTTTTCGGTTAGCGGTAAAAGTCTTGAACCCTGTCCAGCACTTAAGATAATTGCTTTCATATGCAGTGGTTTCCCAATATGTCTGTGAAAATACTGACACAGAATGATCAAAATGCCATAAGAAGTCAACCGCCCTCTATCAAGATCAAGCATGGCTTAAGCCATAAAAAGTAACCCGGCAAGAAAAATTTCCTGCCGGGCTTTATCATTTACCTGTGTGTAACTTATCTGTGTGTAAAAATGTAAAATTTTCTACTTTACAGCAACTGTCTGCAAATGGTGCTGAAACAAATTGTTTGACGTATGATCGCGCCGCCAAGCATTTTTAACACGCTCGACTTGTCCGCCACCCATAGACACAACGTTAGCATTAGAAAATGTCTGGCTTTTACTAGAAATATTACCCCCAGCGCTATTTAAAAATGCCTTAACATGTTTCTGCTCGGTCATTGATTTGAGTGTTACGATATAACCCGATAATTGTTGTTTGATTCCTGTTACCTCTAAAGCAACCACGCGCTGATCTTCAATTTGTTCGCTACCAATAACAATACCCACCCCAAAACCACCCGCAACTGCATGATAAACAGCATCCCTACTACCCATTTGCATAGTGGGCTGTACGATCTTATCATTACTTTGCACTTCCTGATCAATAATGGTTTGAATAATCGATCCCTGATCGTAAATTAAATTGGTAATATTAACCAAATCCGTGATGGAAATTGTTTTTTGTTTTGAAAGACTATGATGTCTGGGCAATAGTACCATTAATTTTTGTTCATCCAGTGCCTGAACATGTAGGCGACTATCCTGGGTTGGCGTAGCGGTAATAAAAACATCAATACCGCTGTTAAATAACTCGCGGTAACCAGAATCGGTTGAGAATTGATTAAAAGATAAAAAACTACCTGGGTGTTGTGATAACCAACGCGTCACTAACCCACTTGCAACTGACTGACAGTCGCTACCTATTTTCAGTTTTTCTTGCCCAATTGTGGCACTTTTATTTTTCAAAAACAAATGAACTTGCTCTTCCATTTTAAAAATCCGCTGGGTCATTTGAAAAAGTTGTTCTCCCATCTGGGTTGGAATAACGCCACGTCCACGTCTGGCAAAAAGTTTGGTTTCATAATCGCGCTCAAGCGATTTTACCTGAATTGTAATTGCTGGCTGGGTCAATCCCAGACGCAGACCAGCCTTTGAAAAACTTCCTTCGCGAACAACGGCGTCAAATGCTTTTAATTGTGTATGATTCATGATTTAGCCTCTTCTATTTTTTATTTATTATTGTTTTGAAGGCCTTGCCCCCTGGAAAAATCTAGTTTTTTGGGACTCCGCTCAACTAGCTTCGACTAAGATATAATGTATTACATCAGAAAATACAACTAAAAATATATATTTTAATGATTTTTACAACTTATAATATATATTTTATGTTTAAGTAATTGATTATAAACAATTAAATATTTATAGAAGTTTTTCTTGCCACTGAAAAATATTTTTTGTATAAAGTTGGCAATTGTTATGTTCCTCGGTAGCTCAGTGGTAGAGCAAGCGGCTGTTAACCGCTTGGTCGCTGGTTCGAATCCGGCCCGGGGAGCCATTTTTTTATCTGCTCTAATATGCGCACGTCTATTTCCTAAACCAAATAAATCTTAAATTTTTGGTTACCTAATCTAGATAAAAGTTATAGATTTGAATGTCTGGGTCTGGCTTTATATAGCCATAATCGCCAGCCGGGCATGCCGACTGAGGCAATGTGTTCATGCAGAATCTATCGAATATAGCGAACGCAACCATCAATTGTGTTTTCAGTGTTTTTTATTGTATGGGCTTTCGATAAAGCTTGGTATATAATACACCATAAATATGCTAGAAAAACAAAGGATCGACGAATGCTTAGAACGTTTTGGGTTAAAGCCAATCGCCATTTCATTAGCTGTCTTATTCTATTGTCATTAACCCAACATGCTATGGCACAATCATCAAACCCTGTTTTTATTCGTGACGCCGAAATAGAACAGCTGGTTTCAAATTATGCAAAACCCATTTTTCGTGCTGCTAATTTACCAGCAGATAATATACCAATTTATATCATTGCCGATGATACTCTTAATGCTTTTGTAACATCTGGCCGTGGCGTTTTTATCAATATGGGGCTGTTAATTCGCAGCCGCAGCCCTAACCAAGTTATTGGCGTTATCGCCCACGAAACTGGGCATATTTTAGGGGGACATTTTGCCCGCCTTGAAGATAAACTTAAAAAAGCCACTTTAGAACAGATTTTAGGTTTTATTCTTGGGATTGCCGCGGGAGCAGTTGCAAATGACCCTAATGTCACAGCTGCTGTTATAGCATTTGTTAATAGTACAGGCCAATTATCTTTATTATCATTCAGTCGCGGACAGGAATCTTCTGCTGATCAGGCTGCCTTAAGCTTGCTCGACAAAACAGGACAATCATCGCGAGGACTGCTCGAGTTTTTTGAAATTATGCAGCAACAGGAACGGCTGATCGGTTTTCAAATTGACCGCTACCTTAGCACGCACCCTTTAACAGCTGAACGCATTCGTACAGTACGCGATCATGTAGCTAAATCCCCATTTGCTAATCGTCTAGATCCGCCCGAGTTGGTTCTATCTCATCAACGGATGCAAGCAAAACTAATTGGTTATTTTTATCCCTTGTCTCAGGTTTTAAGCATATATCCAGAAACTGACCAAAGTCTTGTCGCACGTTATGGACGTGTTTTTGCCTACTACAAAACCAAACAAATTGATAAAGCTATGTCGATTCTAGACGGACTTTTGAAAGAATACCCTAATGACCCATTTTTTTACGAATTCAAAGGACAAATGCTGCTTGAATCAGGCAAGATTGAAATGGCTGTTGCTGCTTATCAACAAGCTGTACGCCTAGCTCCTAATTTATATTTGATTCGTTATGATCTAGCTAGGGCTATGCTTGCTGCAAACAACCCAGCCTTATTATCTGACGCAATAAAAAATATTGAGGGATTTTTACAAAATGAGCCAGGAAACGCACAAGGATGGAGGCAGCTAGCTATCGCCTACGGTAGAAAAGGTGACCAGGGTATGACATCCCTGGCAATGGCAGAGTCTGCTGTTAATAGTGGTAAATATCAAGAAGCTATTAGGCATGCCGAAAAAGCCACAAAAATTTTGCCCTACGGTTCACCCAAATGGCAACGCGCCGATGATATACAGAATTTTGCACGTACGATGGTCAAGCAGCGCTAGCAAAGACAGCCCCAACAATAAGACTAACAACGATACTATAGAATAGATTAAGGCTGCTCTGGCAAGGAATATTTTAGGCACATGCCATGCCTTTTCCCAAAGACTTTTTCTCATTGTTAGCAAAATACGAATTTAGATCCAGTTATAGTTCTAAGGACGGACAATCGAATTCTTGCCGATATTAAATCTTAATTTTACCTACTGCGCGCGTAAAATAAGTGGTGTGTAGTGTTAATAAGTTTGTTTATTTTGATCGTTTAATGATAAAGTGTCTTTCATAATAATTATTCCGAGGTTACCGATGAAAGGTTTATTTATTCGTCTGTTATTGCTACTGCATGTTTTTATTACTACCTTTTTCGATATATCTCCTGCCAAAGCCGATGTTTTTAATCAAGCCCAACGCAGTGAAATTGAAAAATTAATTAAGCAGTACTTAATCGAAAATCCTGAAATTGTTGTTCAAGCCTTTGAAGAAATGCGGCAGCGGCAGCAAAAACTTGAAGAAGAACGGGTCAGGCAGGAGATTAAGCGTCATTCGGCAGATTTGTTTTCAAGTGCAACATCACCCATTCTTGGTAACACTAGTGGCAAAATTAATCTTGTGTTTTTCTTTGACTACCAATGTACTTATTGCAAACAGATTGCAGGCACATTAATTGATCGTTTAAAACAAGAACGTGACGTCAAGTTGATAATGAAAGAATTACCCATTTTAGGCCCCGAATCTTTTATGATGGCACAAGCAGCCCTTGCTGCACGTAAACAGGGAAAATATGAAGCTTTTCATATGGCTCTTATGGCCAGCCGTTCGCGTTTGTCATCAGAACAAGTGCAAAAAATAGCCGAAGGGCTAGGCTTGAACCTTAAACAGTTAAGCCAGGATATGCAAAGCCTTGAAGTTTTGCAGGAACTAGATAAAAATAGGTCTTTGGCAACGATTCTTAACATTCACGGAACACCGGCCTTTATTATAGGTTCACAACTTGTTGTTGGTGCGCCGGAACCGGATGATTTAATTAAAGCCTTAAAAGAATTAGCACGCCCAGTAAATCGCTAGCAACTAGCGGTCATTGGTCTCGTAATAATTTCTAGTTAACGTATGTTTTTGGTGTTGTTATTCTAGAACAACTTGCTTGCTGTTAAAAGTTACAGTATTGATGTGTGTTAATTGATAATAAACATTTTTGGATGATAGATTGATTGGAATTTCCAAGAAGGATAAGAAATGGTAGCAAAAAAATTTGATGTTGATGTGAATCTTGTCAAGAAATTAGCTAAATTGCTTGATGAAAGTAATTTAGGAGAAATTGAATATGAAAAAGGTGATGAAAGAATACGCCTTAGTAAAAATAGCTCAGCCATATTCCAATCTTCGCCACCTGTCTCCTCCAACATATCAAACGTGTCTGGTACAGGTAGCACTAAACCCACCGAGCCAAAAAACAATTCCAATGCCTCAACCGAGGGTTCTGTACCTTCACCAATGGTAGGCACAGCATATTTATCATCACAACCAGGGTCTGCACCCTTTGTTAGCGTTGGTGACCGGGTTAACAAGGGGCAAACGATCTTGATTATTGAAGCCATGAAGGTTATGAACCCAATCCCGGCTCCTCAAAGCGGGATCGTTCAATCGATCCTTATTCATGACGGACAACCAGTAGAATTTGGTCAGTCACTGATGACAATTGTTTAAAGGGGTTTGAATGTTTAAAAAAATCCTAATTGCTAACCGTGGCGAAATTGCCTTACGAATTTTAAGAGCCTGTCGCGAGATGGGTATTCAAGTAGTTGCGGTGCATTCAAGCGCTGACGCCACAGCCAAACATGTTTTATTAGCAGATGAAGCCGTTTGTATTGGCCCAGCCTTGGCAAAAGACAGCTACCTCAACATGCCGGCAATTATCTCTGCTGCGAGTATTACTGGTGCTGAAGCTATTCACCCGGGTATCGGCTTTTTATCACAAAATGCAAAATTTGCCCAAATGGTTGAAGAACACGGTTTTGTATTTATTGGCCCATCCGCTGAACATTTATCACTGATGGGTGATAAAGTAAAAGCCAAGGAAGCCGCGCAAAAATTTGGTCTTCCAATTGTTCCTGGTTCAGATGGCGCTGTACATGATGATGCACAGGCAATAAAAATTGCAGAAAAAATCGGTTATCCCGTTTTGGTCAAAGCCGCGGCAGGCGGTGGGGGTAAGGGTATGAAGGTTGCTCATTCCAGTAAAGATATGATAATGGCTTTAAGCTTGGCGCGTGCCGAAGCTAAAGCCAGTTTTGGAAATGATACCGTCTATTTAGAAAAATACTTATCACACCCACGACATATCGAAATACAGGTTTTAGCAGATAATCACGGCAACGTTGTCCATCTGGGCGAACGGGATTGCTCATTGCAACGCAGGCACCAAAAACTGCTTGAAGAAGGCCCATCACCTTGTTTAAATGCTGATGAACGCAACAAACTTGGTGAATTAGTATGCAGAGCCATGCGTAAAATGGGGTACCGTAGTGTTGGAACCGTTGAATTTTTATACCAAGATGGACAGTTTTATTTCATTGAAATGAATACACGCTTACAGGTCGAGCATCCAGTCACCGAAATGATTACTGGCATTGACCTTGTGCGCGAACAAATTCTGGCAGCGGCAGGCGAGAAACTATCTTTCAATCAGCAAGATATTCGCTTTCACGGCCATGCTATCGAATGCCGTATTAATGCCGAAGACCCAGAAAACTTTCAACCATCACCAGGTCTGGTTAAAGATTTTCATGCCCCAGGTGGTCTTGGTGTGCGCGTTGACTCGGCAATATATGCTGGATATAACGTCCCTCCCCATTATGACAGTTTGGTTGCTAAGGTTATTGTACATGGGCGTAATCGCCAGGAGGCAATAATGCGGCTGCGTCGTGCGCTTGAAGAATTACATATTGGAGGTATTAAAACAACTGCCGCACTTCACCGCCGCCTTGTTGCAGCAGCTGACATTGTGAACGGTAACTATGATATCCGTTGGCTTGAAAATTTTGTTGCTGAGACCAGTGCCTAAAGGCTTAGCCTGAATGAAGTCAATACCTGTTGAATTACTATTGTCTGCCTATGAAGTTGGCGTTTTTCCCATGGCAGCAAGTAGAAATAGTTCAACTGTTAAATGGGTTGAACCCAAGAAACGCGGACTTATTTTTGTTGACCAATTTTATGTACCGGGGCGTTTGCGGCGTTTAGCGCGTAAGGGTTTGTTTAACGTTTCTTGCAACCGTAACTTTCGAGAGGTTGTCCGGGCCTGTGCAGCACCAACTGAAACACGTAATGAAACCTGGATTAATGAAGTTATTGAGGAATCGTATTACCAGCTTCATCTTGCGGGATATGCACATTCACTTGAATGTTGGCAAGGAGACGATTTGGTTGGCGGTCTTTATGGCGTAAGCCTTGGTGCTATTTTTTTTGGGGAAAGTATGTTTAGTCGTACTGATAACAGCAGTAAAATTGCCTTATGTCACCTAGCTGCTCGATTAAAAATTGCCAATTATTATATATTAGACATGCAATTTCTAACCAAACACTTACGCCAATTTGGGGGCACCGAAATTGATCAATCTGAATATCGCAAGCTGTTGCCAACATATTTAAAGATAAAAACTAACTTCCCCTATCTAATTTCTGAATCATCCTTTATGGGCTGGCTGCAGTCAAGCAACCAGAAATCATAAACAGGGTGATCTAATGCCGACAATGCGGGACTGGATGCAAAAAACCAACCCGCAAATCGCCTGCTTGAGACTGATGCACCAAATAATTCATCAATTTCTACATAAGCTGCTGTTTCTGGTGTCTCTTCGGGAAGGGTTTTTTGACATTTTTTTAAGGTGATTAGCAACGTACCAAATTGCACTGGCTTATCAAGCTCTATCTCAAGGGTAGAAATGCGGGTTGTAACTTTGTCTAAAGCCTGAATAGATGCTTTTCCAAGGTTTTGAGCAGCAAACGTTTTAAAAGTACTTATGAATCCAAGGGATAAAACAAAACAAAGAATTGTTAATAGCCGAAGCATCATGTTATCCTACCGATCAATAATTTGATTAATCAAGTCGTGAATAATTTGCCGTACCGATTGTGGGCTACACCCCATTACTAGGGCATCTTGCCAAAGATCATCCAGTACAACGCTTAATTCGTGATAGTTTTCATTTAAAACTTTCAGTTTTTCACGACAACTAACTGGCTGGCCATTTTCTAAAAGCCAAAGAGGTTTTGGCATATCATGCATCAGAAGGCACCTTTTTGAATGAAATAGTTTGTATCAAGATGGTTTTTATATTAGTTATTGTCCTCTAATCTTGGCTAATTCGTCGGATGACAAAATAGCCTTGGCTAACAAATCCAAGATATCAACTGAACCTTGAGTATATGATATAAAATCTCCCGGTTGTAACATCCGATCTTCGGCCCCAGGCTGTATGTCAATATAGGCTTTTCCACCTAGTCCATCGGTTAAAATACGGGCGTTTGAATCAATTGGCAGTACAATATTTTCAGAAATTATAAATCCTATTTTTACCTGAAAATCGGCAGGATTGAGCTTAATTGAACGAACGGTGCCAATAGGAAAACCCGCCAATCTAACTTCAGAACCGACCTTCATGCCCGTAACCTGACGAAAGACAGCATAAAACTCGCTTGGCTGTTTACTCGAAAATGTAAACATTCCATTCGCATATAGAACAAACAACACAGCAGACAACAAAGCTATAAAGCCTATCATAAAATTTGCTCTACGCGATTGATCCATTATTATCCTCGCTTAACGATTCACGTCGCTAGAATTTTTCTCTGCAGCTTTAAAAATAGCTTGCCCAACTAAATCAATAAAATTGATACCTGCCTGTGTATTTGTAATAATCTGCCCATCGGCCAAATAAACCTGTTCTTTACCTGGGCTAAAGCTAAGATATGAATCGCCAAAAATGCCATCACTAGTAATGCGCAAAAGGCTATCTTTTGGAATTTTGATATTTATATCAACCGAGAATTCCAAAATCGCTTCATAGTTTTTGGGATCAAGCGATTTTTTATTAACCTGACCGATCTTTACACCAGCCAACCGCACATCGCTACCAACCTGTACACCTTCTGCTTTTGCAAAAAGGGCAATCAAGGTGTATTGTGATAATGTTTGTCGGTCACGCTGGTGAAAAACAAAATAAGCAAATACGATTGCAGCAGCGAGTACAAAAAAACCGGTTGCTGTTTCAATAATATTCTTGTTCATTTGCCCGTCCGAAGCAAATCATGGTTGGTTTGAATAGATGGATCCCATGGTTTATAAGCATCCATTGCCTGCGTAAGGCCGGTTACATGAGCGGGTTTGTGGGCGTGAATTGTACCAGTCAAGTTGGGTACATGGCTTTGCTGCCATTCATGGCCTTGTACCTCATCTGGGGTGGGTATGTGATTTGTTGTATGATGCAACCAACTATGCCATAAAGCTGGAATTTTTGATGGCTCAACAACACCACGGTATACAACCCAACGTCTTTCATAACCGTTTCGCAAACGACGGTAATAATATTTGTTACCAAAAGCATCAGACCCTGCTATCTTGGCAAATAATCTGGAAATCAACCCAAGCCTAAAGTTCATATCGGCCTCTAAAAATAAATTTTTAATTTTTAACAAACTGATCCTAGTTTTTTTCCGGCAAAACATCAACTAGCTTTCATCGATCTTCTTTGTCAGCACAGCTCTTTTAGGAATAAAATATTTCATATTACACAAAAATCACTGTGTTTATTGCCTATATTTATTATACTTGTTTGATATGCTGTTGTTTTGTATCGTTCAGTAACACCAACCTTTAGGAGAAACCATGTCCGACAGCCTTATTGAAAAGAACTTGCTGCGTTTGGGGTTAGAGTTACCCAAAGCAGCCGCACCGGTTGCAAATTATGTACCCGTGGTTATTAGTGGTAATTGTGCCTACGTCGCTGGCCAGATTCCAATCAGCAACGGCGAAATTAAGTTTTCTGGTAAAGTTGGTAAAGATTTGACCATTGAACAGGGGCAGCAAGCAGCCCGTCTTTGTGGTTTAAACATGGTGGCACAACTTAAATTAGCCCTGGCAGGAAAATTAAACCGTGTTGTTCGCTGTCTTAAGTTGGGTGTTTTTGTACAATGCCCCGATGGGTTTGCGGATCAGCCTAAGGTTGCGAATGGTGTATCCGATCTTATGGTGGCTATGCTTGGTGATGTAGGCAAGCATGCACGTTCAGCTGTAGGTGTTAATGCTTTACCACTAAATGTTGCGGTCGAGGTTGATGGTTTTTTTGAGATTAGTGTTTCATAACGATTATTATTTATGGAACGCCAAGTTGGCTACGAAATTGGTTGCAGGCAATTGTAACGCGCAGCGTCGGAGGGTATGACCTTATCTATCCCCTGTCGCTGTAACCGTTCTGCAATTGTCTGCTGCCAGTCTTGAAGCCCCTGCCCATCGACATACTCTTTTGCTTCATCCGTCATAAGATGAAGCATTTCGGCAAACGAAATTCCTTGCTGCCATTCCTGTTGGGCTTTATCTTTTAAGCCAAGTTCCCAATATACATCCCCCAAATGCAGGCGCAATTCTGGGTCACCCGGTTTACCTAATACTGCTTTGCATATAAAATCAAAAGCCTGGTCGTACTGCTTCATTTGATAGAGAATCCAGCCTTTTGTATCTAACATCTCGGGATCGTCTTTATCAAATGCCAATGCAATATCAATATATTCAAGTGCCTTTGGTAAATTTTCTCCCTGAATAGCCCAAACATAAGCAACACCATTATACCCAGCAAAAGAACCGCCCTCAAGCGCTTGGGAATACCAATATTCCGCTTTCATTAAATCAACATATCCGGCAACCCCGTACAAATAAATATACCCAAGACCAATTTGTGCACCTATATGGCCTTTCTGCGCTGATTTTGTCAGCCATTCAATAGCCTGCTGCATATCACGGTCTGACGATAACCCACGCCAATACAAATAACCCAAACCATACCCAGCTTCAACATCTCCTGCTTGGGCAAGTTTTTCAAATATATGCCGTGCTTCTTCGTAACTTTGATTTTCTAAGGCTTGCCAGCCCTGACTTACTGTTTGTGCCGTAAGCCTAGTTGCATATATACTTGCCATCGTGGATAAAATTAATAACAAATTTATATAGGATTTTATTTTATTAATCATGTGATACCCTATTAATTCTTATGCCCCAACACACTGCTTCTGTTTTATGAGAATGCGTTGGTACATGGCTTGGCTTTAACCTCTGGAAGGGTACTTTCTAAGGCTTGATCGGCCTTAATGATAAGTTTTTTTAATTCTTCACGCCAGGCTTTTAGGTTCTGAACCGATAAATAATCTTCGGGGTTTCCCTCGGCTAATAAAAAGCGGCGTTCCTCTAGGTCTAAAGCCATTAACCACTCGTTGCGCGCCTCATAATACAAACCCAACGCAAAATATATGTGGCCAAGATGCAATCTGTCTTCTGGATGACCTGGTAAAAGTTTGACGGAACGACACATGGGTTCAAGCGCCTCTTCATAACGCTTCATTTGATATAAAACCCACGCATGCGTATCAAGATAATAAGGATTATCTGGGTCGATTGTTAAGGCCTTTGTAATCAGGCTTAAGGCCTGATCAAGATTTTCTCCCTTAAGTGCTAAATCATAAGCAACACCATTCATGCCACTGACACTACCATTATTTGCAGCAGTTAACATCCAGGTTGAACCCAATTCTTCGTTTTGTTCAACCCCTTTACCGTAACTGAAATAATACCCAACCATATACTGGGCTTCAGCGTCACCTTGCTGTGCTAAACTCCAAACTTCCTGAAAGGCTGCCTGATAATCTTTTCTGTCAACCGCTGCACGCCAACGATCCCAGTCTGCCCAAGCCAAATTATGCGCTAAATAAAAAAGGATTATTGTTGTAAGAAATAGGCCAAATAAAAGTTTTAAAAAAATATTTTTGGTAAAATTGATAAAAACCATTGTCTTTTCCTGTAGCCTCTAAATGAATTACGATATAGGACGCAAACAAACAATCTCTTTACCCAACATGCGTGGGGCCGATTGACTTTTTAAAGTACGAATTTCAGCAATTTTCTTCTCGATGGTTACCCGCCATGATTCGATATTTTGCATTTGCAAATAATCCTCAGATGTCCCATCGCTTAGAAAACCACGGTTTGTTTCAAGGTCTAACACCGACTGCCACTCCATGATCGCCTGATCATACAAACCAAACTGCTGATAAATATCTGCAAGATGCCGACGCACTTCTATTGCCCCAGGCTCCATCAATGATGCTTTACAGATATAAGTGAAAGCCTCCTCATATTTTTGTTGTTGATAGAGAATCCAGCCCATTGTATCAATAAAAGAAGCTTCATTTGGGTGGGCTTTGAGAACTTGTTCCATCAACTGAATTGCCTCGTCCAAACGTATTCCCTGTTCGCTCCACCCATAAGCCAAGTTGTTCATCGCAACAATATGACCATTCTGTGCTGCTAATTGGTACCAATACTCTGCTTGGTTGCGGTTTTGAGGTGTTCCTAGGGCAAAATCATACATGTAGCCAACCCGGAACTGGGCATCAACATCCCCCTGCTGCGCTGACACTAGGTACTCACGCAGGGCTGTAACATAATCACCACGTTTATATGCATCTTCGGCCTCTTCTTGCCCTGCGTGGCTTAAACTTGCCCCAAAGACCCAGAAAAAAATTATAGAGAAAAAAAGATATCTATTGCTTTTCATGAAACAATCACCTGACTAAAGAATAACAGCCACTGTTATAATAGCCTAAAAGCAGCGCAATTGGAATAATTTTCCGCAAAGTTGGTTTGACAAAAAAAGCTGCTTGCCATAAGCTGTCTCATTGTTTTTAGGCTTAGAGAATACTTGATGGACGGTAAATCAACAACAATAATTTATCGAATTATTATTGGTAATAATTATTTTCTTTGGATACTCCTGTGACTCTGCAACCAACCCCTACCCAAAATTCTTGCACATATCGTCAACCAAATTTTGTAAGTATTGCTGCCGCTTTAGACTACGCTGCGACCGGTAGCACTGGCTTTAATTTTTATGATGGCCGTGGACAATTGTATCATGTCTTGACTTATCAAAAACTACACATGCTTGCAACCAACGTTGCACGCGGATTAATTGCCCAAAAATTGCCTGTCGGTTCAAGGGTTTTACTGATTGCTGACACTGTTCCAGAGTTTATGATTCTTTTTTTTGCATGCCAGTACGCCTCTCTAATCGCGGTACCGGTTACCCTGCCGGTTGGTCTTGGCAGTAAAGAATCTTATACTGAAGGCTTAAGACGACAGTTGCAAGATTGTGGTGCTATTGTAGCGGCTGCCCCAAAAGAGTTGTTAGATTTTTTAACAGCTGCTTCAGCTGGACTAAACCTGAAGTTATTAGGGTCATTTCAGTCAATTATTGCCCTAGCTCAACCTCATGGCAATATAAGACCATGGCATCAGGCAGATGATCCTTGCTATTTGCAATACTCATCTGGCAGCACCCGTTTCCCACGTGGCATTGATTTACGTCAATCAACCGTCATGTCCAACTTGCATGCGATTAGCAAATATGGTGTTCGCATGTGTGCTGAAGATCGAATAACCTCTTGGCTGCCATTATACCATGATATGGGTTTAGTTGGATGTACCCTAACCCCGTTTGCTAACCAACTATCAGTTGATTTTATGGCAACACGCGATTTTGCCAAAAGGCCTATGTTGTGGCTGGAATTGGTTTCTAGGAATAAATCAACCATTACCTACGGACCAAGTTTTGCATATAACCTTTGTGCCCGACGGGCGTCATCTACAATTCTTGATGACCTTAAACTTGATTTAACGTCTCTGCGTGTTGCTGGTATCGGCGCGGATATGATCCAAGCGAAGGTATTGAATGAATTCGCCCAGGTATTTGCTAGGTGTGGTTTCAATAAAACGGCTTTCTTAGCAAGCTATGGTATGGCAGAAGCAGCTTTAGCACTTACTTTTGCAAAATTAGGCACAGGTATCGAGACAGATTATGTTGATCGAGAGAAATTAGTGCGTACTTCTGTTGCTGAAGCCGTTGATCACAAACACCCTAATTGTCAGGTCTTTGTTACATGTGGACACTTATTGCCGGGATACCAGATGGAAATACGTAGCGAGGATGGCCAGGTTTTAGGTGCGCGTCGGCAAGGAAAAATATATGTTAAAGGTCCAAGCATTATGAAGGGGTATTTTAATCAACCCGACGCAACCAGGGCTGTTCTTACCTCTGATGGTTGGTTGGACACAGGTGATTTGGGTTATAAACTAGCTTCAGAAGAAATCGTCATTACTGGACGTAGTAAAGACTTAATTATTATCAATGGGCGCAATATTTGGCCGCAGGATATTGAATGGACGTTGGAAGAGCTACCAGAAATCCGCAAGGGAGATACTGCTGCGTTTGCCGTGAATAAAAATGATGAAGAGAAAATTATTATTCTGATTGAATGCCGATTGAAGGAATCAACGCAACGACAAAAATTGGTTCAAGAGGCTGAGGCCGCTGTGCGACGCGCGCATGGTGTAGAAACGCAGGTTGTTTTAGTACCAGTTCGTAGCTTGCCTTACACGTCATCGGGCAAATTAAGTCGTTCCAAGGCTAAAGCAGCGTATCTTACCGGTCAATATTCATAGATAAATGCCTATGCAACAAAAGATTATTGCAATCACTGGCGGCACTGGTTTTATCGGTAGCCACCTTGTTCAACGCTTGGCACAAGATGGGTGGCACATTAGGCTTCTTTGCCGACGTTTCCCAATTCATCCCCTTTGGTATAATAGCAAATTTGAAGTTGTTATTGGTGACTTAACAGACCATTGGGCATTGCATAAACTAATCGATAACAGCCAAGTGGTAATACATGCCGCAGGAATTGTAAAAGCGGCACAAGCCGATGATTTTTACAAAATTAATAGCAAGTTCACCGAGAATATCGCCAACATCGTTTTACAGCGAGCACCAAGCAGTCACTTTATTCTTATGTCTTCTCTAGCAGCACGTGAAGGTTTATCCATTTATGGCCGAAGCAAAAAGGCGGCTGAAGATTGTTTACAAAACAAACAACTTAATTGCAGCGTTATTCGCGCCCCCGCGGTATATGGCGAGTTCGATCGGGAGGTGTTTCCAGTAATTAAATTGTTTAAGTATGGCTTTGGTTTTGCAGTAGGTAATCCACTTGCCAGATTCTCACTTATTCATGCTGCCGATTTAAGTGATTTTATTTGCTACCTTTCTCAGAAAAAAAGTGAAACATTCACCATATATGAACCACATGATGGTAAAACAACAGGATATAGCTGGACCGAGTTTCTTGAAGAACTAGGACAAACACTTGGTAAAAAGCATTTTATCCGTATTAATTGTAATCGCTTTATGCTCAGATTTTATGGTTATCTTCAATCAGTCCGACAGATATTAACACCCAATTTTGTGAACATTCTGGGTCATGGTAAGGTAGATGAAATCCTGCACCCCAACTGGGTCTGTAACACGAAATCGATGCCTAACGATTGGCACCCTTCCCTTAATCTTAACCAAGGGTTATCAAGAACCATTAAGGGTTATCAAATGGCAGGCTGGCTTTAATTTCTGTAAACTTTTCAATCACAGTTAGGCAACAGCAAATTTTTGCTGGGTTTGTACTGCAAAATAACCAACTTCTTCGGCGGTCTTTTTTAAGATATCAATCACTTTTTGCAGTTGCTGGCGTTCATGAGCACTACATATACTGCAACGCAACAAAACTGTGCCCATTGGTGTCGCAGGTGGCATCACAATATTGGCATAAACACCATTTTTTAATAGATTCTGCCAAAAAAGAGTTCCAACTTCGACATTTGGTAAATAGATTGGAACAACTGGACTTTTGTTTTTACCCAACCTAAAACCAAGCTGTGCCAATTGATTATAAAAGAACTCAACATTTTGCCACAAGCGGTATCTTAGCTGAGGTTCCTGTTGAATAATTCTTAGCGCCGTCTTCACAGATGCAATGGTGGCTGGTGGCAGAGATGCGGTAAACATATATGGCCGGCATACGAGCCGAAGTAGATCAAATTCCGGTGAGTCTGAAACACAAAATCCGCCCACGGCTCCTAAACTTTTGCTAAATGTCCCCACAATAAAATCAATATCGGCCTCAACGTTTTCTTCTTGGCACAAACCACGTCCAGTATGTCCTAAAACACCCATTGAATGGGCTTCATCAAGAACGATATACGCATTAGCGTATTTCTTTTTAACAGCCACAAAATCGGTTAAGGGTGCCTTGTCGCCAAGCATGCTATAGATTCCCTCAAGCACGATAATTTTGTTACCAGGTTTATCCTGCAGGGCGTTTAATCGACGATCTAAATCATTGGGATCATTATGGCGAAAACGAATAACCGTAGCCGTACCCAACTTTGCACCGTCATATATGCTGGCATGCGAATCAGCATCAAGTAACAGAAAATCGTCTGGTCCAGCTATTGTTGAAATAATTCCTAAATTCGCCTGATAACCAGTTGAAAAAACCATGGCCTGTTTTTTACCATAAAAATCTGCCAAGTCTGACTCTAAACTGGTATGCTCGGCATAGCTACCGTTGGCAATCCGTGAACCGGTTGTCCCAGTTCCAGAGAGATAAGCGGTTTCCGCTGAAGCGGCCTGACAACGCGGATCGAATGTTAATCCCAAATAATTGTTGGTACCGATTAAAATAGTCTTACGTCCATTGATAATGGCTTCAGTCGGCGACAGAAGTTTCTCCATTTTAATGCCAAAAGGGTCAACACCCAAAGACTTCATGTGCTCATATTGGCGACGAACATTTTGAAACCGTGTTAATAAAGCCATTTTTTATACCCTCTTTGCCTTATACCGAAGCAAGCTTCACAATTGTTGAGGTTAAATCACCTGCTGTTTTAATTTCTGACATTAAGTTCATGGGTATTGAAACATTAAATTCCTGCTCCAAATCCATAATTAAATCCATTACAGTAAGCGAATCAAGGTTCAAATCCGAAGACAAATCGGTCTGCATACTGATATGGACTGTATCACCTGATTTATTATAGCGCTGCAATATAGCAATAACTTTTGGAAAAACCTGGCTTATCTGTAAAGTTGACAATTTTCTACCCTTAAAAACATTTTCATTTTACTTATAACAGGGATCGCACGACAGCAGAAATAACAATTTGTAACAATTTATTACAAACTTATGGCTTTATAACCAAAAATTATATTTGCTATTTAAAATCGTCAGCGAATCTTTGACTGTTGCCTATGTCGGGCTTGGTAATAACGCCATACAAAAACCGGTATTGCAAGAACAGGATACCGATAACACCACGCCGGAATGTTAATTTTTTGTCCCGTATGACGTTGCATTTTCCAAACAGCATAAGCGACCGCATCTTGGAAAGTAAAAAGGGCTTTAATAAGACGCATGAAATTTAAAAATTTCCCTGCTATCCGACGCCCTAACCATGTTAGGCGTGCATTGTACCGTTTAATTATCAACGACAAATAGCTGATGTTGTGGATAAAAGTTACCTCGGAGTTAGTGGTGGTATCAGTGATATTAAGATTAGCTGGTTTATTACCTAATATTGCGAGGGCAGTTTGCTGGTAATAACGTTCTGATCTGCGATATAGCTCAATAATCCGCGCTGTTTTCTCAACACGAATTTCTGCCTTGTAGGTTTCTTGGAAAGCTCTAACCCAAATATCATGAGGGGTAAAGTGGCTGCCCAAAAGTGGGACTGTCTGACAGATCATCGTTGTCACAGCCTGTGATAATATTTGAACAATTGAAGGCCGATCATGTTCATGATGCAGAAAAACTAGCCGCACAGGCTGTGAAAACCTTGCCCAAATTGCTGGCTGCAAACTGCTGCCTGAAGCACCCTTGCGGAATTGATCAATACTTATAAGCGCATATTTTGCCTGCCGAACCTTTTCTTCATCATTGGTCTGCACATAATATACATTTGGTGGCAATAGCCAATTCAAAACGCTTTTTAAAATTGATTGATTATCCTGCCGATAGCTGGGTACGATGACATAAAAATCAAAAAGCTGATCATCTTTTAGCAGCATTTGTTGTTCAAAATTCCACAAACAAGACCCATAAAATAAAACTGCGATTGCAGCAGGGTGTCGACAGCGCAACATATCAACAAAAGTATTTACAGTTTCAGGGTATGGTTTGGCAATTTCATCTTGTATTAGTTGATGTAAAGATGGGTGGGTTGCCGACATAACGACCTCTAACAAACAACAAAATTAAATTTCGGCGTTGTCGTGAATCGCAGTGGTTGATCAATTGAATCTGGCATGTCCTCTCCATCCAAAAAACCGGTGCTATTAAAATTAATTCCTAAATTGCTGGCCGTTCCACTACAATAACCATGATTGATCATCCAGGATGAAGGTCTCCCTAGTAGCAACAAGGGTATAGCTTTGAAAAACTGGTATGGTGGGTAACTAACTGATAAATAACGAATTGCCGATTGCTCTTGACCCCAAAATACCTTTAAACCCAAAGGCAGCTTACTTAAGGTTGTTGCCAGAAATAATAAATAATCCTGCTCTTTAATCATCTGCTGATCAAGTTCGATGACCCCTCGGTAGCCTTGATATAGACCAAAATTATCTGCCTTGACATTGTTTTTACAGCCAAATTGGTTTCGAAAAGCACTATAGACGCTTTTTACAAGTGGTAAAAGTATCGATAGAATACCGCGCATTTTCTGCACACGTAATTGTTGCCTGCTTAAATCTGTTGCCCGAGCAAATGCACCTGTTCCAAAAAAGAACCCTATTTGAGGTTTGGGGAAAGAAGGATGCTCAATAACCATCGCCGGTTTTGATAAAATTGTTGTTTGCTCTATCCCAAATTGCATTATTTTGTCTAGAAGATGCTCTAATGATATTCTAATGCCAAGCTCATGAGCGATAAGATTCGTCGTACCGCCCCGGATAAGACCAAATATAGGAAATTTAATGTTTAATCGGTACTGCCAAAGCAGGGTTAAAATACGATGGATGGTCCCATCGCCGCCATTAATAAACAAAAAATCTGGCATGTTATGCACCAGTTTCTTTAGAGCATCTTCTAATTGCTGAAGATTGGAAGGAACATAATGTTGTACATTAGGATAACGGCGCATGGCCTGCTTTATACCATTCAACAGAGGTGATGAATGATTGAGCCAGCTTCTAGGGTTGCTAATAACAGCAACCGCGGGGGTTATTGGGAAAGCCAAGATACCAAATTACCATTCTTTCTTTTGTATTGAAGGGCTTGGAAAAGCTGTACAATATGAAAAAGAAGAGACACAACCGTCCAAATACCTACAACAGTTAATCCCCACCCAGGAAATCCCAATATAATAGCAATCGTAAGAATCACAAGGTTTGGATTTCGCCTGGCGGTTATAAGACGGAATAAGGTATCGATACGCCGCCATACATGAATATGCATCCCATAAACCCGCGAAAAATAACCTTCAATAAGCCTTTGAACAATATAGCCAATTAAGATAATACCCAATAAATAATCAGGATTGAACATATCAAATTCATAAGGGCTTGTCTGAAGAACACCATACCACCACGCCCACCACCAGAATGGTGGATGAACAAGATCGGTTCCATGATCGAGAACATTTCCAAGTGTTGACGACGTTAAGGTAACACGGGCCAATTTGCCATCAACCGTATCAAGTAATGTCATAACCCAAGCAGCAATTAATCCCCAAGCAAAACAACTCTTATAAAACAGCCAGGTTGCCAGAAGCATGAGAACAAAACCTATGATTGTAACCATATTAGGGCTTAGCCTTAGAAAGGCAGCTAACCTTGTTAAAGGTAAAGCGATAGGCGGCCAGACATACTTGGTAATAATATCCGTGACCCCCTTGTAAGAACCATCAAACATAACTTTTTCAATATCACGTTGATTTGTATTGATAATATTGAAAACATAGGGTTTGTACCTCTTGCGTAGCTTTGCATGATAGCTGCCTGCCAAGTCCCCTGCCTCGCAAACAGATATTTCTAGTTTTTTTGCAGAGAAAACAAGATTCTCTGGGCTATCCCCCCAAAGCGCAGTAATGTTGTTTACAGAAATTTTTTGAAATAATCCGGCAATAATTCGTCCTTCAGTTTTGTGATTAACTAAAACTGTATCTGGCTTGGCAGAAAGGTTACGTACCGTTACCTCATCTACAATATAAGAACCATGGACTACAAAAATTTTGCTTGGCACAACAGGCAAATTACCAAGCACTTGGGGTAATTCGTTCGGAGTTGCGACCTGAAAAACATAATGATAGCCAAGAGTTTTCTTAAAAATTCTTTGCCACCGGTCTGATGGGGTCTGTTGCCAGACCTTAATAGCACTATGACCAATAATAACGGCTACAGCGGTAGGTTGAGATAAATTCATCGATCAAAGCTTGTCTAAGATTGGTTAAAGTCATATTTTTTATCCGCGTAAAGTAAATCATATACTTCTGTTTGACAATCAAATAATATTTTTAAAACTTCATTGACCGAGAACCACAATGACATTCCGTTTAGCCCATTTATCAGATGTACATTTACCTTTTCAACTAACAAATCCTTGGTTATTACTTAACAAAAGGCTTATTGGTTTTTTGTCTTGGCGCTTTAAACGCCGTCATATTCATCTTTCTCAGGTATTAGACGCTCTTGCAATTGATCTTAAATCAATTAAGCCAGACCATACAGTAATTACGGGCGATATCGTTAACATTTCCCTACCAACAGAATATCAACAAGCTGCCTTGTGGCTTCAAGAATTAAGCGACTCACAGCATCTCAGTATTATACCAGGAAACCACGATGCTTATGTCAATGTGCACCCAGACCGTGGTTTAGGATTATGGCAGCCTTACATGAACAACGAACCAGCCGACACCTTGGTAAATATTATGGATTTTCCCTATGTCCGCTACCGCGGCCCTATAGCAATTATTGGCTTATCCACTGCATGCCCCGTTCCATTATTTAGTGCTGCAGGCTCCCTGGGCGATACACAAATTCAGAAATTAGACCACATATTAACCACCCTCAATAAGCGCGATTACTGTCGGGTTATCCTAATGCACCACCCACCATTCGCCAGTGATCGGCACCGCCGCAAGCAATTGCGCGATATAAACCCTTTCAGTAACGTCATTCGTAAACATGGCGTTGAATTAATTTTGCACGGGCATTTACATATACCCTCGCTACGAAGCCTTGAGGGACCAGACGGCGTTGTCGCAGTTATAGGAGTACCTTCCGCATCGGCCAGTCATCATAACCATAAAAGCCCGTCAAGGTATCATGTTTATTCTATTGCTAAGCAACCATCTGGTTGGTTGATTACAACAGAAATTAGAGAGCTAGATCATACGCCATCATTTCATTACAAAAAAGCCGGTCTTTTCGACTTAACAATTCCTTTTTCTCGTGATACATAGATTTAACTCTTGATGATAACTGGTTCATATATTCCTATGCCCAATTCAACATTACAAAAATTTGCTTTCCCTTATCTTCGGATTGCCCAGAATGATCACTGGATTGTGTTGTTACGACGTCCACAAATAACACTTGGCAGCCTAGTTATTGTCACCCGACATGAGGAAACGGCTTTATCTGAAATTAACAAGTCTGCTTTCCAAGATTTAAGCCCAATTATCCAAAGTATTGAGAAAACCCTTAAAAAACTTTGGCAATATGATAAGATGAACTATTTAATGCTGATGATGGTTGATCCTCATGTTCACTGGCACGTAATCCCCAGATATCAGAATCATCGCCAATGGAAAAATCAATCTTTTGTCGACTTAAATTGGCCCAAAGCTCCAGATCTTGCCGATGCCATTCATCTCTCTAGTGAAATCGAAGTAGAATTGTTGGTAACCCTTAAGAATAACTGGGATCACTAATCTTGGCATCGGATAATATTTCACCCCCATCCCATATTTATAATTCTTTTTCTTCGGGGTCTTCTCTAACACTAACAACCTTAATACTGCGTTATTTGTGTTGGCCTTTGCTGGCGTGTCTTGGTGTTGCACTTGTGACCTTGTTGCTTGAGCGATTATTGCGCCTTGTCGATATGGTACTAACCAAGGCCGGTCCCTTGCATA
>CAYPXH010000015.1:0-32025 GCA_964414755.1 uncultured Rhodospirillaceae bacterium
AATTTCAACGTTCAAACCAAAGCACCTGTATCACACAAAAGCCGCTTGTAAAGGTTGGTGATCAGGTCAGTGCCGGTGATACCATCGCCGATGGTCCTTCCACGCAGGATGGCGAATTGGCTTTGGGTCGCAATATATTATGCGCCTTTATGCCATGGCAAGGATATAACTTTGAGGACTCAATCCTTGTCTCCGAGCGTTTGGTGCGTGATGATGTTCTGACTTCTATTCACATTGAAGAATTCGAAGTGATGGCACGGGATACAAAACTTGGCCAGGAAGATATTACCCGTGATATTCCTAATGTGGGTGAAGAGGCACTACGTAACCTGGACGAAGCCGGAGTTGTTTATATTGGTGCTGAAGTAAAACCAGGTGATATTCTTGTTGGTAAAGTGACACCTAAGGGTGAAAGCCCAATGACGCCTGAAGAAAAATTACTGCGCGCCATCTTTGGTGAGAAGGCTTCGGATGTTCGTGATACATCATTGCGCCTTCCCCCCGGTGTTTCAGGAACAATTGTTGATGTCCGTATTTTCTCGCGCCGGGGTATTGAAAAAGACGAGCGTGCATTAGCTATTGAGAAGGCAGAAATAGAACATTTTGCAAAAGATCGTGATGTTGAGAAGGCAATCCTTGAACGCAGCTTTTACAGCCAGCTTAAGGATTTGCTGATGGGACAGGTTGCGGTTGCAGGTCCTAAGGGGCTTAAGGCTGATACCAAAATCACGGACAAAGTTCTGAAGGACTATACCGAAGGTCAGTGGCGCTCAATTGCTGTTAAGAATGATAAAAAAATGGCCGAGATAGAGGCTGTTCGCCGTCAATTCGAAGATAGTATTAAAGCGTTAGAAAAGCGTTTTGATAGCAAAGTCGAGAAGTTGCAGCGGGGTGACGAACTGCCACCTGGTGTTATGAAAATGGTAAAGGTTTTTGTTGCCGTGAAGCGCAAGATTCAGCCGGGTGATAAAATGGCTGGCCGACATGGTAACAAGGGTGTTGTGTCCAAAATTATTCCGGTTGAAGACATGCCCTATCTTGAGGACGGCACGCCAGTTGATATTGTGTTGAACCCGCTTGGCGTCCCAAGCCGTATGAACGTTGGACAAATTTTGGAAACCCATTTGGGTTGGGCTTGTGCAAATCTTGGCCGTCAGATTGGCGAGTTGGTTAATCATTATAACCAGGCCAACAAGGCAGAGGAATTACGTAAAAAATTGAAGACCATTTATGGTGCTACAGTGTTCAAGTCCAGCATTGAGGATTTAAAAGACGATCAATTGCTTGAGATGTCAGAAAGGCTTGTACGTGGCGTGCCAATAGCTTCGCCGGTTTTTGATGGTGCCCGGGAAGACGATATTGTCTCGATGCTTGAGCAATCTGGTGTTGATAGGTCAGGTCAGGTATATTTAATTGATGGCCGCACCGGTGAAACTTTTGATCGTAAGGTAACCGTTGGTTATATTTATATGCTCAAGTTACACCACCTTGTTGATGACAAGATTCACGCCCGTTCGATTGGGCCTTACAGTCTTGTTACACAACAACCACTTGGTGGTAAGGCGCAGTTTGGTGGTCAGCGTTTTGGTGAAATGGAAGTTTGGGCACTCGAGGCTTATGGTGCAGCTTATACGCTTCAGGAAATGCTTACCATTAAGTCAGACGATGTTTCCGGTCGTACAAAAGCCTATGAGGCAATAGTTCGTGGTGATGATAATTTTGAAGCAGGTATACCCGAGTCGTTTAACGTGCTTGTTAAAGAACTTCGGTCACTTGGTCTTAATATAGAACTTAACCAGGATACTTAGATTGCCGTTAGCAAGATTAAGCAAGGATAATAAAGCATGAATCAAGTCGCGAATGTTTTAGGTCAAGTTAAACGCCCGCAAAGCTTTGATGAAATTCGTATCTCGATTGCCAGTTCAGAACAGATACGTTCTTGGTCTTTTGGTGAAATAAAAAAACCGGAGACAATCAATTACCGTACCTTTAAACCTGAGAAGGATGGCCTTTTTTGTGCACGTATTTTTGGACCAATTAAGGACTATGAGTGTCTTTGTGGTAAATATAAACGCATGAAATATCGCGGAATTGTCTGCGAGAAATGTGGTGTTGAGGTAACATTATCCAAAGTTCGCCGCGAGCGCATGGGGCATATCGAACTTGCATCGCCTGTTGCGCATATTTGGTTAATGAAGTCTTTACCAAGCCGTATTGGGTTGCTTTTGGATATGACCTTGAAGGATCTCGAGAAGGTTCTTTATTTTGAAAGTTATGTTGTTATTGAGCCAGGATTAACTTCGTTAAAAATTCGTCAGCTACTGACGGAGGAAGATTATTTGAACGCCCAAGACGAATTTGGGGCTGATAACTTCCAGGCGGGTATTGGGGCTGAGGCTATCCGTACAATGCTTATGGCTGTTAATCTGGAGCAAGAGCAAGAACAAATGCGCGCAGAGTTGAAAGACACAACCTCTGAAGCAAAGCGCAAAAAGCTTGTCAAACGCTTAAAGCTTGTCGATTCATTTTTACAATCGCAAACAAAACCCGAATGGATGATTTTAGAGGTTATCCCTGTTATCCCGCCTGAATTACGCCCGTTGGTACCACTTGATGGCGGACGTTTTGCTACATCTGATCTCAATGATCTATATCGCCGCGTGATTAACCGGAATAACCGTTTAAAACGTCTTATGGAACTACGTGCACCGGATATTATTGTGCGTAATGAAAAACGCATGTTACAAGAATCGGTAGATGCGTTGTTTGACAACGGGCGTCGCGGTCGTGTTATTACCGGTGCTAACAAGCGTCCGCTTAAGTCGTTGGCCGATATGTTAAAGGGCAAACAAGGTCGCTTCCGTCAAAACTTGTTGGGTAAACGCGTTGATTATTCGGGTCGTTCCGTCATTGTGGTCGGTCCTGAATTAAAACTGCATCAATGCGGCTTGCCTAAAAAAATGGCCTTAGAACTTTTTAAACCATTTATTTATGCGAAGCTTGAGCTTTATGGATATGCCAGTACCATAAAAGCTGCACGTCGAATGGTTGAAAAAGAGCGTCCAGAAGTTTGGGATATTTTAGAAGAGGTCATTCGCGAACATCCTGTTTTGTTGAACCGCGCGCCAACTCTGCATCGTCTTGGTATACAGGCTTTTGAACCAGTATTGATTGAAGGTAAAGCAATTCAATTGCATCCCTTAGTCTGTACTGCTTTTAACGCTGACTTTGACGGCGATCAAATGGCAGTCCATGTTCCGCTATCGTTAGAAGCCCAGCTAGAGGCAAGAGTGTTGATGATGTCAACCAACAACATTCTATCGCCAGCTAACGGTCGTCCTATTATTGTCCCAAGCCAGGATATTGTTCTTGGTATCTATTATTTGACAATGGATGGACGCAAAGATGAAATAGGGTCGGGTAAGTCTTTTAGCTCAACAGCCGAGGTTATTCAGGCCTTAGAGGCTAAAGCAATCAGTTTGCACGCCCCAATTAAGGTGCGCATAAAAAATCTTGATCCGCAATCTAATGGAGATAGTAAGCTTATTCAAACAACTGCAGGGCGGTTATTTGTTACAAACTTAATCCCGTATCATGCGAAATTGCCAGTCGAATTAACAAATCGCCTGTTGACAAAAAAGGATATTGCCAACGTCCTTGAGGCTGTTTATCGGCACCGTGGTCAGAAAGAGTGCGTTATTTTTGCAGACCGCTTAATGTCGCTTGGTTTTACATATGCTTGTAAGGCGGGTATTTCGTTTGGTAAAGATGATCTTATTGTGCCAAAATCCAAAACAAAATTGGTTGCTGATGCGCGCTCTAAAGTTAAAGAATACGAGCAACAGTACCAAGATGGTCTTATTACTCAGGGCGAGAAATATAATAAAGTTGTTGACGTTTGGTCAAACTGCACCGAACGTGTAGCTGAAGAAATGATGAAGATCATGTCTGAAAATGCCAAGGGGGCGCAGGTTAATTCAGTCTATATGATGGCGCATTCAGGCGCTCGTGGTTCGGCCGCACAAATAAAACAGCTGGCCGGGATGCGTGGATTAATGGCAAAACCATCTGGTGAAATCATCGAATCACCGATTATTTCAAATTTTAAGGAAGGTCTGACCGTGCTTGAGTATTTCAACTCAACCCACGGCGCTCGTAAAGGGTTGGCTGATACGGCCTTGAAAACAGCAAACTCGGGCTACTTGACACGTCGGTTGGTTGATGTTGCTCAGGATGCTATTATTACCCAGGATGATTGCCATACTAAAAAAGGCCTTACGGTCAAAGCCTTGGTTGAAGGTGGCGAGGTTGTCGCATCGCTTGCCGAGCGTATTTTAGGTCGTGTCACTTCTGCTGATGTAATAGACCCACTAAGTGGTTCTGTTCTGGTTGCCGCTGGTACGCTGGTTGATGAAACCTTGCTGGAAGTCATCGATAAAGCAGGTATTGAGTCCGTTAATATACGTTCAGCATTAACTTGCGAAACTAAATTTGGTGTTTGTGCAAAATGTTACGGACGCGATTTAGCCCGTGGTACCTTAGTTAATATAGGCGAAGCTGTTGGCGTTATTGCTGCGCAGTCAATTGGCGAACCAGGTACGCAGTTAACCATGCGTACTTTCCACATTGGTGGCGCAGCACAACGTGGCGCTGAGCAATCAAGTATTGAGGCTGTTTTGGATGGAACGGTACATATTCGTTTACCGAATTCATCGCAAAACAATAAGAAATCGGCTATTATTATGTCACGGAATGCAGAAATAGTTCTGCTTGATCAGGCTAATCGGGAACGTGCACGCCATCGGGTGCCTTATGGTGCGCGGTTATTGATTAAGGATGGTGCAGCCGTAACCAAGGGAACAAAATTGGCCGAGTGGGATCCATACACCTTGCCAATTATTACCGAACAAGAAGGTATGGTAAAATATGTTGACCTTGTCGAAGGCACAACCGTGCGTGAGGTGGTCGACGAAACAACGGGTATTGCAAGCCGTGTTGTTGTGGACTGGAAACAGCAACCGCGTGGCGCCGATTTACGACCACGGATTATTATTTGTAACAAAAAAGGCCAGCCGCTGATATTGTCAAATGGTATAGAAGCCAGATATTTCCTGTCTGCTGATGCTATTTTGTCGGTTGAAGATGGAGCAAGTGTCAAAGCAGGTGATGTATTGGCGCGTATTCCAAGGGAAAGCCTTAAGACCCGCGATATTACTGGTGGTTTGCCACGTGTTGCCGAGCTTTTTGAAGCGCGTCGACCAAAAGATCATGCTATTATTAGCGAAATTGATGGCCGTGTCGAATTTGGCAAAGATTATAAAGCTAAGCGACGTATTTTAATTGTGCCAACAGATGCCAGTTTGCAGCCAGTTGAATATCTTATTCCCAAGGGGCGTCATGTCAGTGTTCAAGAAGGTGACATTGTCCAAAAAGGCGATTTGTTGATGGATGGTAATCCAGTACCGCACGACATATTAACAGTTGTTGGGGTTGAGGAACTTGCCAACTATCTTATCAACGAAATTCAAGAAGTTTATCGGTTGCAGGGTGTTAAAATTAATGACAAGCATATCGAAGTTATTATTCGTCAGATGCTTCAGAAAGTCGAGATAACCGAGCCGGGCGATACGACATTTATGCTAGGCGAGCAGATAGATAGACTAGAGTTTGAAGAAGAAAACGAAAAAGTTCTCAAAAACGGCGGTCGTTTGGCAAAAGCCAAAGCGGTGTTGCAAGGCATTACCAAAGCAAGCTTGCAAACACGTTCTTTCGTGTCTGCGGCATCTTTCCAAGAAACAACACGTGTTCTTACGGAAGCCGCAGTTGCCGGTAAGGTTGACCGGTTGGTAGGCTTGAAAGAGAACGTTATTGTTGGTCGTTTAGTACCTGCCGGTACCGGTGGTATGATTGAGAAGTTCCGTAAGCTAGCTGTTAATAAAGATAAAAAGTTACAGCCAAGCGAAACTGGGCAGGTAGTAACACAGGTAACTGAATAGTAGTAAGTTTATATATTGAACAAGGCCACAAATAATTCTGTGGCCTTGTTTTTTTGGTGCCGAAAGTTAGGAATTATGAATAATTCTTATTTGTACTCTTGACGACAGGCAAAATCTCGGTGAAAAAAAGAACCGTGAAAGACAGCCTTTTATAATACAGGTTTTACAGGTTGATGGCTGTAATATTGATCATAATGGATAATGGTTTTTCAGAAAGAAAGTAACAATGACAACAGCTTATATTATTACAATTGCTTGTGGTGTTATTGCCTTAGCTTATGGCGTTTATGCTACAATGCTGATTATGAAAACAAGTTCCGGCAATGACCGGATGAAAGAAATAGCCGCTGCTATTCAAGAGGGGGCTCGTGCTTATCTAAACCGCCAGTATCTTACCATTGGATTGGTGGGTGTTTTAATTGGTGTCGGTCTTTATTTTGTCTTGGGGCAATATGTCACAATCGGTTTTGCAATTGGTGCTATCTTATCGGGTGTAGCCGGCTACATAGGAATGAACATTTCCGTGCGTGCCAATGTGCGCACAGCCGAAGCAGCGCGCCAGGGTTTGGCGCCAGCGCTTCATATCGCGGTGCAAGCTGGTACAATCACCGGTATGTTAGTGGTTGGACTTGGATTGCTTGGTGTTGTTGGTTATTATCTTACTTTAAAGCAGTTTGATCTTACAGGCCGTCAGGTTATTGAAGCGCTCGTTGCCCTTAGTTTTGGTGCATCACTGATTTCAATTTTTGCACGCTTAGGGGGGGGGATATTTACCAAGGGTGCTGACGTAGGTGCCGACCTGGTTGGTAAGATTGAAGCCGGTATTCCAGAAGATGATCCACGTAACCCAGCGGTTATTGCCGACAATGTTGGCGATAATGTTGGTGATTGTGCCGGTATGGCTGCCGATCTTTTTGAAACTTATGCAGTTACTATGGTTGCTACGATGTTGCTGGCATCAATTTTCTTCCTTGATCCGGTTTTGCAAGAACAGATGATGTTATTGCCCCTGCTTATTGGTGGTGCATGTATTTTAGCCTCGGTTGCCGGCGTTTTCTTTATTCGCCTGGGTCGAAATCAGAAAATTATGCAAGCTTTGTATAAAGGGCTTATTGCAACAGGTGTTATTTCTGCCGGGTTAATAGCCGGCTTATTGTGGTGGCAGGTTGGTTTTTCCACCCAATATACAGTTGGCTCGATATCAATAACCGGTCTTGATTTATTGGGTTGTTGTGCAATTGGGCTTGCTGTAACTGGTCTATTGGTTTGGGTGACTGAATATTATACAGCCACAAATTATCGTCCAGTTCGCTCTGTTGCCAAGGCTTCAACAACTGGTCATGCAACGAATATTATTCAAGGTATTGCCGTATCAATGGAAGCATGCGCATTACCCGTGGTTATTATTTCGGTAGCGATTATTTTGGCCTATATACTGGCTGGTTTATTTGGTATTGCAATTGCCGCAACAACCATGTTGGCTTTGGCGGGTATGATTGTTACCCTTGATGCCTATGGTCCGGTTACCGATAATGCAGGCGGTATCGCTGAAATGTCGGATTTACCTAAGGATGTTCGTCATACAACAGATGCCCTGGATGCTGTTGGTAATACAACCAAAGCTGTAACAAAGGGTTATGCTATTGGCTCGGCCGGGTTGGCTGCTTTGGTATTGTTCGCTGCTTATACTGAAGATTTACGGCATTATTTTCCAAACCTGTCAGTACAATTTGTATTGCAAGACCCATATGTGGTGATTGGCTTATTCATAGGGGGTATTTTGCCATTCTTGTTTGGGGCAATGGGGATGATGTCTGTTGGGCGTGCGGCTGGATCGGTTGTTGTTGAAGTTCGCCGCCAATTCAAGGAAATAAGCGGTATTATGGAAGGTACAGCAAAGCCCAATTATAGCCGTGCAGTTGATTTGCTGACACGTTCGGCAATACGCGAGATGATTATCCCCTCGTTATTGCCAGTATTGGCGCCTGTTGTCTTGTACTTTGTAATTGCCGAAACCGTTGGTCAGGCAGAAGCGTTCACATCACTTGGTGCCATGTTGCTTGGAAGTATTGTAACCGGGTTGTTTGTTGCCATTCAAATGACATCAGGTGGTGGCGCTTGGGACAATGCTAAAAAATACATTGAATCAGGCAATCATGGAGGTAAGGGTTCTGATGCGCATAAAGCTGCCGTTACGGGCGATACAGTCGGCGATCCTTATAAAGATACTGCCGGACCAGCCATTAACCCGATGATTAAGATTATTAATATCGTTGCCTTACTATTATTGGCAATATTGGCTGCTAAGTAAGCTATATTATGCATGCGTACTATAGCCAGAAAAGCCCCTCATTTTATGAGGGGCTTTTTATTTAAAATATATAGCCTGAAACGACAAACAAAAAGACCATTTGTTGTCTGAAAAAACCTAACAAATGGTCTTTGATTATACATGGAAATCTTTTAAAACTTGCTAAAGAGTCCATGTAGCAAAAAATGTAACAGTTTTATTCTTTTTTGGCGGCGTTTATTCCGGCTTTAACCCCTTTCCCAACAGCCCTACCCGTAAGCTGTATCAAAGCCATAACAACAATAATAGAGCCGATAATAAGTAGCGGTAACCCTATAATCCAACCAATAATGGTTAAACCCAGTAAAAAGCCAACTGCAATCAGAACTAATCCTAAAATTAACATAAACATGTGGTCACTCCCTAAATCATTAATTAATATACATTGATCGTTTAAACAGAACAACATTAACCAAAATCTAGATTATATCCTGCAAAAAATTAATCAATAGTTTTTATCAATAGGTGAATTCGGCGGGTACAAAAGTTAACGCGGCTTGCAAAAGATATTTTCAGGTTGTTATAAGCGGGCTTTAATTGTTTCTTGGAAAGAATGATTTAACAACCCAAATATCCAAGAAAAACAGTACACAAATTTGAATACACAGGATATTCCACGTGCATATTTAGAAAAAACGTGATTGATCAAGCACAGTGGTTTATTCCAAGTGCAACAATACCCCCGCGGTGAACGACATGCCCGTTACGGTTACGGTATCCAGACAGTAAGTTTGTTTATTGCGTTTGTGGGTTAAAACGCCCAAAATTACCAAACAATTCTTCAAGGAAGCTAAGCTCTTTTCCTTCGGTCGGGGTGAT
Organism: uncultured Rhodospirillaceae bacterium; assembly: GCA_964414755.1. Classification (GTDB taxonomy): domain Bacteria; phylum Pseudomonadota; class Alphaproteobacteria; order JAEUKQ01; family JAEUKQ01; genus JAEUKQ01. The sequence goes on from CAYPXH010000015.1 coordinate 9,166, forward strand.
TCGCTTAACCGGGTCAATAATTTTCCCATCTTCCAATTTATAGACGTTGAATTGATTTACAAATCCGTTTTTATCAAAAGAAAATGCTACAACCTGTTGCTCTAAAAGTTTTGGGCGGAAGAATGCCAAGCTTGCTGTTTTGCTGCCAACATAATACCACCGTTCTGTATTAAAAGTGGCAACGTTGGTTGGTGTTCCGAATCTGCGTACAATGTCGTTTTTTGACAATTTGGAATTTTCAACGCCATTTAGGTCGGCCTGATCAATTAAATTTCCCCGAACATCAATTCTAGGGCTGCAGGCAGAGGCCATCAAGCCAAACGCCAACGTCAAGCTTACAAGGAACGCAATTTTTTTTTGTCGCATATTGTGCACCGGTATGACAAATTTCTAACTTCTTTTGCTTATATCCTTTTATACCTTTTCCGTGCAAGAAAATAAATAAGTTAACGCAAGATATACGATGATCGACAAAAGCCTTACCGACAATTATACTGAACAGGTACCTGTTTATTATGGATTAAATATATGTTTAAGTTTGTAAAAAAAAACGCCTTAGAACAAAAATACGCAGAAAATCTGTACCAAAGAATTGTACAACAAAGCCGCATAAAAATTTTTTATACAGATTTTTCAATCCCCGATACTATTGATGGCCGTTATGAGGTTTTAGTATTACATTCTTGGTTGTTTTTAAAGCGATTAAGAACGATTAACCAGCCTTTGAGTTTGGTACAAAGGGTTAGCCAAAATATCTTTGACTCTCTTGTTCGTGACTTTGATAGCAGTTTACGGCAAATTGGGCTTGGGGACAAAAAACTTGCAACACAGGTGCGTTTTATGGTGAAAGGGGTTTATGGAAGGTTTCATGCCTATGACCAAACTTTTCATCAAGAAGATATGCTGCAGCAATCATTAAAGCGTAACATACTTGGTCTAGCAACAGTTACTGTTGATCAAATTATTCAACTTGCCCGTTATGTATTAAAGATGGATACATATCTTAAAGATATTGAAGATCAATCTTTCCTGCAGTCAAATTTTATGTGGCCATTAACAAATACTTCTTCCTAAGAAATACATCCATGAGAGTTACGGGGTGATCACGTGTTAGAAAATGAATTTAGTCGTATTTTAGCTGTTGAATTGATCAGCCATCAACCATTGCGCCGACAGGTTAGGGCTAATTCAGGCGAAATGCAGCGGCTTGCACAGCGATTTGATTTATTTAAATTAGATGAATTGCAAGCAGATTTAGTCATTCAATATATAGCCGACCAAGAAATAGAAATTAAAGGAATGATCGCTGCAAAATTTGAAGAAAGGCATGTTAAAACCCTTCAACCAGTTCCGCGTGTAATTAAAAAATCTTTTTCTTTAACACTTGGACGACATATACCAGAAGGCTATGATACCAATGAAGATCATCAGGGGCACCGCGAATTGTTAAAAGATTGGGTGGTTGGTGGTCAATTAGATATTGGTGAAATTGTTGTTCAAGAACTATCAGATGAATTGGATCTATACCCAGGAATTAGTGATATAATAAAGCCCGATTCCTGAAGACGATATACAATATTTCCATTATTTTTATTATGTGTTAAAGTTGTCCCGAATTGTTCATGCAAGATATTTGGTTGAATGTTTCAGGATATATGTTAAAAGAAGCATCCAAAGATTGTTAGGTTTATACTTGTATAAAAAAAATCTTTTGGTTAAAAATGGCAGGCATTATTTTGCTATCTTATGATTATATAATATAGAAAGTTTTTTATTATGGCAGTTCCTAAAAAGAAAACATCCAAATCACGCCGCGATCAGCGTCGTTCACACCATGCTCTAACAGCCGTATTAGCTGTCGAGTGTTCCAATTGCGGGGAATTAAAAAAACCACATCATATTTGTCCCCATTGTGGGCATTATGATGGAAAGGCCGTTGTTCAATCGAAAACAGCAGCCACACCGGCAGCATAAGCAAGCTTTTAGGAAGACATGTATTGAGCGATCCAATCGTCATAGCGCTTGATGCGATGGGTGGTGATCATGCCCCTGATATTGTTATCAAGGGTGCATTTATCGCGCGCAAGCGCTTTCCTAATCTACGCTATATTCTGTTCGGCGATGAAAGGTTGATTAAGCCATTACTGGACAAGCAGCCTGGATTCAATGAGTTTTGTTCCCTTGTTCATACGACGCAATTTGTGCGTGGTGATGACAAACCGTCTGTTGCCTTGCGCAACAGTCGCGACAGTAGTATGCGTCTTGCAATAGAAGCCGTGGCAGAGGCTAAGGCAGCTGCTGTTGTTTCGGCCGGTAATACCGGTGCGCTGATGGCCATGGCAAAAATTGTTTTAAAAACCTTACCTGGAATTGACCGTCCCGCTATGGCTTCGTACTTTCCAACGATCAAAGGCGAAAGTGTTATGCTGGATTTGGGTGCCAATATTCAATATGATGCTGCTAATTTGTTACAATTTGCACTAATGGGCAGTGTTTTTATCAGCGCTGTTCTTGGCGTTCGTATGCCAGTGATTGGTCTATTAAATGTTGGATCTGAAGATGTTAAAGGCAATGAAATTGTGCGTGAAGCTAATGCATTGCTGCGGCAAGTAAAATTACCAGGTCTTTATCATGGGTTTATTGAAGGTGATGATATAGCAAAGGGCACAGTTGATGTTATCGTGACGGATGGATTTACCGGTAATATCGCCTTAAAATCCATTGAAGGAACTGCAAAGCTGATTTCTGAATATCTTAAACAAACTTTTCGCAGTTCTTTTTTGGCACAAATAGGTTATCTTTTTGCCCGCCCGGCTTTAAACACTTTGAAGGTTCGTGTCGATCCAAGACGCTATAATGGCGCCATTTTCCTTGGCTTGAATGGTGTTGCTGTTAAAAGTCATGGTGGTACAGATGCTATTGGATTTGCTAATGCTGTCGGTGTTGCCGCTAATATGATAGTTCACAAGGCTTTATCAAGAATTAATCAGGATCTAAAGCTTGTGCAGGATAGTCTACAGCAACCATCGGCAAACAGCCAGGTGCCAAACGTATGACAGTAAAATCAATTGTTGCGGGATGTGGTCGATATCTTCCTGAAAAAATTATTACCAATGTTGAATTGTCGAAAACAGTTGATACGACTGATGAATGGATTGAACAGCGCACCGGGATTCGTCAGCGTCATATTGTTGCCCCGGGCGAAAAAACTTCCGATCTTGCGGTAAAAGCTGCCAAGACAGCTATTGCACATGCAGGTCTTATGCCCAATGATATTGATCTTGTTTTGGTTGCAACAACAACTCCCGATCGTACGTTTCCATCTACCGCTGTAACAGTGCAGGCGAAGCTTGGTATACAAAGTGGATTTGCTTTTGATATTCAGGCGGTGTGCTCGGGTTTTATTTATGCATTGGCGGTGGCAGACAATTTTATTCGGCAAAAACAAGTGCGCCATGCTTTGGTAATTGGTGCTGAAGCTTTCTCGTGCTTGCTTGACTGGCATGACCGTTCAACTTGTATTCTGTTTGGTGATGGGGCTGGGGCTGTTGTGCTTAAGGCATCAGCCGAAAATGAAACTAGCCGCGGGATACTGTCAACACATCTTTTTTCTGATGGACAGTATGAAGACATGTTATATGTTGATGGCGGTCCAAGCTCCACCAACACAGTCGGTAAGGTTAGAATGGTTGGTCGTGAGGTTTTTAAACATGCTGTCCACAAGATGGAACAGGCTGCCCTTGTCGCGTTGAAACAACAAAAGCTTGAAGTTTCAGATATCGATTGGTTAGTTCCGCATCAGGCAAATCGCCGCATCATTGAAGCAGTTGGTGAAAAACTGGGATTGCCAATAGAAAAAGTGGTAATTACGGTTGATAAACATGCAAATACGTCCGCTGCTTCGATACCCCTTGCATTGGCTGAAGCCATTGCAGATGGCCGCATTAAACCTGGCAATTTGGTTTTATTAGAGGCTTTGGGTGGTGGATTCACCTGGGGCTCTGTATTAATACGTTGGTAAGAAAATAATTCTTGTTTCTTGCCCTAACGATTGCTATGAAATGTAATATAGAATTAAGACAGAGCATTTTTGAACAGTCATGAAGAAAAAACAACAACAGCAAGCCACATTAACGAGGGCCGACTTAAGTCAGGCTGTGTTTTATCAATTAGGTTTCTCCCGGGTCGAGGCTATACGACTTGTTGACGATGTATTTGAATTAATTACCAAATCTATTGCTAAAGGTCATGATGTTAAGTTAAGTGGTTTTGCTACTTTTCTTATTAAATCTAAAAAAACCCGCCTTGGACGAAATCCAAAAACTGGTGAAGCTGTTAGCATAGCTCCAAGAAAAGTCTTAAGCTTCAGGCCTTCAGCCTTACTGAAAAAGCAAATGAATTTAATTTAAAGTGGTTATTATGCGTGTACGAAATACCAGTAAAATTTTAGTAGATTTACCAGTTAAGGCCAGTCATGGGCGGCGTTCTGCAACAAGCTTGTCAAATGCTACACAGCGTCTAAGGCTTGAAAAGGCCGATACTGCCTATAGAACAATTAGCGAAGTTTCTGAAGAACTTTCTATTCCACAACATGTTTTGCGTTTTTGGGAAACAAAATTTTCTTCTATAAAACCTGTTAAACGTGGTGGTGGGCGGCGCTACTATAAACCGGAAGACATTAATTTATTACAATCCATTCAACGGCTTTTATATGAACAGGGCTATACCATTAAAGGTGTTCAAAGGTTAATTGCTGAGCGTGGTATAGATTGGCTTAATGTTACCTCAAAAAAACAGCCGGTACGCGCATCAAAAATGATGACAGATCGTGCTGCACCGCTAGCCATTAACCAGGGGCGGCGCAAGAGCAAGCAAACCGATAACGAATCTTTACATGATGTGTTAACCGAATTAAAACAATTAAAAGGTCGTTTAAGCAAGCTTATCGACAATTAAGGTTTATTTATCGTATTTCAAAGCTTGACAAAAGCTGTTAAAAAATTCTTATGGATAGCTTATTAATTTATCCAAGAATGTCGGAGCGTAGCGCAGCCTGGTAGCGCATCACACTGGGGGTGTGGGGGTCGTGGGTTCAAATCCCGCCGCTCCGACCATTATAAACAATGCTACATTCAAAGGATTAATCATCCGAAACACCCTTTAAGCAGGGTTGGTTTATTTTTTTATGGGAATGTCTTAAAAGATATGCTAGTGGGTGGCGTGCCGATTAGTAAAGACTATTTTCAGGAATTTAAAAATGCGCGATGTTCTAGAACAGCTTGATAAAAAAAGGGCGGCCGCAAGGCTTGGGGGCGGCCTAAATCGTATTCAGGCACAACATGCCAAAGGTAAACTAACTGCCCGCGAACGCTTAGATATTCTGCTTGATCCACATTCTTTTGAGGAATGGGATATGTTTAAAGAGCATCGCTGCCATGATTTTGGCCTTGATCAGCAACAAATACCAGGAGACGGCGTTGTTATTGGCCACGGGCTTATATATGGCCGCAAGGTTTTTGTCTTTAGCCAGGATTTTACTGTTTTTGGGGGGTCGTTAAGCGAAACGCATGCAGAAAAAATATGTAAAGTGATAGACCAAGCTGTTAAGCTTGGTATTCCGGTGATCGGCATTAATGATTCAGGTGGTGCCCGTATTCAGGAAGGCGTTGCTTCATTGGCCGGATACGCCGAAGTTTTTCAGCGCAACATTTTAGCTTCAGGCGTTGTTCCCCAGATTTCGGTAATTATGGGGCCATGTGCTGGCGGTGCTGTTTATTCGCCGGCAATGACAGACTTTGTTTTTATGGTGCGTGATTCGTCTTATATGTATGTAACGGGTCCAGATGTTGTTAAAACAGTTACCCACGAAACTGTTAGCCATGAAGAACTGGGGGGTGCGTCAACACATACGACAAAATCGGGTGTTGCAGACTTAGCCTTTGAAAACGATATTCAAGCGCTTCTACAAGTTCGACGGCTTTATAATTTTCTACCCTTATCTAATCGTCATCCATTACCAATTATTCCAACTGATCAACCAATTGACCAACCTGATTTTTCGCTTGATACCCTAATACCCAAAAACCCAAATAAACCATACGATATTAAAGAGTTAATTCATAAAGTTATTGATCGGGGCGATTTTTTTGAAATTCAGGCGGAATTTGCAAAAAATATTGTAGTTGGTTTTGCCAGAATGGGTGGAATACCTGTTGGAATTATTGCTAATCAACCCATGGTGTTGGCTGGATGTCTTGATATTGATGCTTCAAGAAAAGCTGCACGATTTGTACGTTTTTGCGATTGTTTTAATATACCTTTAGTTACTTTTGTGGATGTTCCCGGGTTTATGCCTGGTACGGCTCAGGAGTATAATGGTATTATTAAACACGGTGCAAAGTTGCTGTTTGCTTATGGCGAAGCAACCGTGCCAAAAATTACGGTAATTACGCGTAAAGCTTATGGCGGAGCTTATGATGTCATGAGTTCTAAGCATTTGCGCGGCGATATTAATTATGCTTGGCCCACTGCTGAAATTGCCGTGATGGGGCCTAAGGGGGCTGTTGAGATTATTTTCCGCAACGACATTAATGATCAGCAAAAAATTACACAAAGAACTGAAGAATACCGACAAAAATTTGCTAACCCTTTTATTGTGGCTAAGCGTGGGTTTATTGATGATGTGATCATGCCCCATGGAACAAGGCGGCGGATTTGCAGAGCTTTACAACTATTGCAGGATAAAAAATTAGAAAACCCCTGGAAAAAGCACGACAACATTCCCCTATAAGGGCAGGTTTAATTCTTTATAATCAATCATAAAGTGGACAGATAATGTTTAAGAAGATCTTAATTGCCAATCGCGGTGAAATTGCTCGGCGTATTATGCGAACAGCAAAACGTATGGGTATTAAAACGGTTGCGGTCTATTCCGAGGCTGATATAGATTCATGTCATGTGAAAGAAGCCGACGAGGCAGTTTTTATTGGCCCTGCCGCGTCAAGTCAAAGTTATCTGGTCGTTGACAAAATTATACAGGCAATTCGTCAAACTGGGGCTGAGGCTGTGCACCCAGGCTATGGTTTTTTGTCGGAAAAAGCACATTTTGCATCTGCTGTTCAGCAAGCAGGGGCAGTTTTTATTGGTCCACCAGCCAATTCGATTGCTGCAATGGGGGATAAAATCGAATCAAAAAAACTGGCAAAACAAGTTGGGGTATCAACTGTTCCAGGTTATCTTGGAGAAATTAGTGATGAATTCCAAGCAACAAAAATTGCTCAGGAAATCGGCTATCCGGTTATTGTCAAAGCTTCGGCCGGCGGTGGCGGTAAAGGCATGCGCATAGCTTGGAATGACCAGCAGCTGTCTGAGGGGCTTCGTTTGGCGCGTAGTGAAGCAAAGAACAGCTTTGCTGATGATCGAGTTTTTATTGAGAAATATATTCAACAACCGCGTCACATTGAAATACAAATTTTAGCAGACAAGTACGGAAAAACCCTATATCTGGGTGAACGTGAATGTTCTATTCAGCGCCGCCATCAGAAAGTTATTGAAGAAAGCCCAAGCCCTTTTTTAGATGAAAAAACACGCAGACAAATGGGCGAACAAGCAGTGGCACTGGCTAAGGCTGTTGGTTACCAATCGGCAGGTACGGTCGAGTTTGTTGTGGATCAACAGCGTAATTTTTATTTCTTAGAAATGAATACGCGCTTGCAAGTTGAACACCCTGTTACCGAATTGGTTCTAGGACTAGATTTGGTTGAATGGATGATTCGTATTGCGGCGGGGGATAAAATTCCTTTTCAGCAACAGGATGTTCGTATGAAAGGTTGGGCTTTGGAAGCACGCTTTTATGCCGAAGACCCACAACGTGGTTTTTTGCCATCAACCGGTAGATTAACGACCTATCAACAACCGGCTGTCAACAAAAACATTCGTATCGACAGCGGTGTTGAGGAAGGCAGTGAAATATCGGTTTATTATGATCCTATGATTGCCAAGGTTTGTGCTTATGGCGATACAAGGAACGAGGCAATTGCTTATTTACGGCAAGCTTTGGATTCATTTGTTGTTCGCGGTATTTCGCATAATGGATTGTTTCTGTCTGCTTTATTAAACCGACCAAAATTTATCGAAGGCAAGCTAAGCACAGCTTTTATTCAAGAAGAATTTCCGGAAGGATTCCAACCACCCCACCATCATCATGATACGGTTCCGGTTCTTGCCAGTATTGCTGCTTACCTTTATTATTTACAGGAATTGCATACCTACAATGCCTTAAATCATTTTTCAAAACACGATCAGGATCATTCTGCTGATTTAGGGGTGTTTCACCAGCAACAGCAATATGCAATGACCGTACAACAAAACGGTGATTCGCGGCATGTAAAGATATCTATCGAACAACAGGTCTTTGTTATCAACCACACGGGTGATACGAAGCATGGGTTGTTTCACGGAACGGTTAACCAGCAGGTCATTGTTTTACAAACTGATTATATGGGAAACAATACATATCGTTTGGCACTGCAAGGAGCTCAGGGCGATTTTGCCGTTTATCCAGCGCATATTGCAAGATTAAGACCATTGATGCCAATGCGCAAAATGTCAGATCAATCTAAGAAATTAACATCACCAATGCCCGGAATGCTAACATCATTAGCAGTAAAAGCGGGCGAAGAAGTTAAACCAGGACAAGAATTGCTGATTCTTGAAGCGATGAAGATGGAAAATATTATTCGTGCCGAACGGCCAGGAAAAATTAAAAAAATTCATGCAAAACCCGGGGAAAGTTTGGCAGTTGACCAAATAATACTGGAATTCGAGTAATGACAAAGGCACTTCAACTGTACATTGAAGGGCGTGTACAGGGGGTAGGCTATCGCCAGTGGATGTTATCTTTGGCGCAACAAATTGGTGTTTGTGGCTGGGTGCGTAATATGGTGAACGGCCAGGTTCAGGCCTTGTTGGTGGGTACAGATGTGCAATTGGCACAACTAGTTGAACAATGTCGGCGTGGTCCTGCTTTGGCAAAAGTTTTGCGGGTTAACAGCCAGGTAGTGCCTGTGCCTCAAATAAAACCTACTACTTTTCAAATTATAGATTCGATTTAACAATCTAACAGTTCTGGACAATATGATAAAAGCCATTCCTGGTTAATTTCCCCTTTAGCAATTATCATGGTTGGGCCACTTAGAAAAACTTTAAAACCACCATCAGCATTTTGTTGAAAATCAACAATCATGGAACCATTGAGCGGTTGTACACGAATGGGCGGCTGAACATGATAGCGGTAAAAAGTAGTTAACGCAGCGGCGGTAACGCCGGTTCCGCATGATAAAGTTTCCCCTTCGACCCCACGTTCAAAGGTTCGTATCCTAAGGGAATTATCGCTAATTCTGCTGATAAAATTTACATTTGTTCCATGCGGAGCAAACTGGTTATGCCAGCGTAACATTGACCCCAATTTTTGGACATCTAAACTAGGCAATTTATGTTCCGGTATTTCGACCACCAAATGTGGCACACCGGTATCAATAAAATCGACATGCTTAGCAATATCAGAAGGGATATTGATTGGGACATCAAGGTAAGGTTTGTTTTTTTGTGGTATCAAAACACGAAAAGATTGTCGGTCTACCGCATAAACTGGTAACAGACCGGTTCTAGTTTCGATTAACGCTTCTTTTGTAAACATACCAAGTTCAACACCATAACGAGCTGCGCAGCGCAGACCGTTTCCACATAAATTACCTTCACTACCATCACGATTTAGATAAGTCATCCTAAAGGCTGCTAATCGATTAGCGGATGGTTCAAGAAGAATAAAGCCATCTGCCCCTAAGCCGGTATGCTGGTGGCATATATGTTTTGTAAAAGCAGTCTTAAAAGGAAAAATTTTTTGATTTTGGTCATAAATAAGCACAAAGCTATTACCGCAACCATGCATTTTAGTAAAAGAAAACATCGATATTGATCCCTGAGACCATAAAATTACTATTTTTATAGAAATAATACAAGTTGTGCTTGACCAAACGCCTGTAAAATCAGTATGTATAGTACTGACTTGTGTGGCGGGCGTAGCTCAGCTGGTAGAGCACCAGATTGTGGCTCTGGGTGTCGCCGGTTCGAACCCGGTCGCTCGCCCCATTTCCCTGATAACCAGTATAAACTATTTGGTTCCTATCTGGCTTTATTGGAATCAAACAATATTTCCTTAAGATAATATCAATCCGAAAATCAAAACGACAAAACATGTCCGATTAACAAATTGGCTACACCATAAGCTTTTGCTTGTTTTATGGACGTCAGACTTTCAAAATCTTAAATATACAAGATTATTAAGGTAGCAAACCCTAAAGCAGTGATGGGTCCCCTTGAAGGGAGTTATTTTTAGGTTGCTCGGCAATTGTCGTGACAGACTGCTGGGCATCTAAGCGGCGTTTAAACCGATCCCATGTATCTTCCCAGTCTCCACGTGTGGCCGCCTTGGAATATTCGGTTGCCCGGGTTTCAAAGAAATTAGCATGTTCAACGCCGTTAAGCATGCTGGTAAGCCAGGGAAGGGGGTGGGTATTAACCATATAAACAGGTGGAAGACCCAGCTGTCCAAGACGCCAATCAGCAATATAGCGAATATATGATTTAATATCAGTTGCCGTCATACCTTCGACAGGACCCATATCAAAGGCCAGGTCTATGAAAGCATCTTCAAGCCTTACAACCGTTTGGGCACAGTCAATGATGTCATTCTTAATAGCAGGCGTTAGACAACCAGTCTCCTGGCAGAACGCATGAAACAGGCGTATAATCCCTTCACAATGAAGCGATTCATCACGTACAGACCACGTAACAATTTGCCCCATACCCTTCATCTTGTTAAGCCGTGGAAAATTCAGCAGCATGGCGAAGCTGGCAAATAGTTGTAACCCTTCTGTGAAAGCACCAAACATAGCAAGGGTGCGCGCAATATTTGCATCATTACTGACATTAAAAAGATGCATGTAATTGTGCTTATCGGCCATTTCTTTGTATTTTAAAAAAGCCGAATATTCGCTTTCTGGCATGCCAATAGTATCAAGCAAATGGCTATAAGCGGCGATATGAATAGTTTCCATATTGCTAAAGGCAGCCAGCATCATTTTAACCTCGGTCGGTTTAAAAATGCGACCGTATTTATCATGATAACAATCTTGCACTTCAACATCGGATTGCGTAAAAAAGCGAAAAATCTGCGTTAATAGGTTGCGTTCATTCTCAGTTAGTTTACGTGCCCAATCACGGCAATCTTCCCCCAATGGAACTTCTTCTGGCATCCAGTGAATCTGCTGTTGTTTTTTCCAATATTCAAAAGCCCAAGGGTATGAAAAAGGTTTATATACTTTGCTGGCAGTTAGCAGGGACATTACATCACCATATTAAGATAAAAAATTCTTTATTGATTGGTCAACTTATTGACAGGCCAGGCATTCGTCATAATTTTTGACTTCAGCAAGAACCTTACGGTGTTGGATGGTATTATCTGCCTCAACCCCGCCGGCCCATGCGGCGCGCTGAACACTTTTTGATCTACAATAATAAAGGCTTTTAATACCCATTTCCCATGAGCGGTAGTGCAGCATTAGCAGATCCCACTTGTCGATATCGCCAGGCAGGAAAAGATTTAATGATGTTGCCTGACAAACAAAAGGCGTACGGTCAGCCGCAAACTCTAACAGCCAGCGTTGGTCAATTTCAAATGCCGTACGGAAAACGGCTTTTTCATCCTCGCTTAAGCATTTTAGGTGTCGAACCGAACCGTCTTGTTCTAGAATGGATTGCCATACTTGCTCGGTATCGGCATTTTTTTGCTGAAGCAATTTTACCAGATACTCATTTTTTACAGCAAATGAACCAGACAATGTTTTATGCGTATAAATGTTTGCCGGTATGGGTTCAATACCTGCTGATGTTCCGCCACAAATAATCGAAATGGAAGCAGTAGGTGCAATTGCCATCTTATGGCTAAACCGTTCCATAACACCAACTTCGGCAGCATCAGGGCAAGGGCCGCGTTCTTTTGCCAAATACATACTTGCAGCATCAGCTTTTTCACGTATATGGCGGTGCATTTTAATGTTCCATGACTTAGCCAGGGCACTTTCCCAAGGTATCATGCGCGATTGCAAGAAACTGTGCCAACCCATAACGCCAAGCCCAACCGACCGTTCACGCATGGCACTGTATTTGGCATGCGCCATGCTATCGGGTGCCCGATCGATAAAGTCTTGCAAAACATTATCTAGGAAACGCATAATATCTTCAATAAAACGGGGGTCTTGGTTCCATTCATCCCATTTTTCAAGATTTACGGAAGACAAACAGCACACCGCCGTGCGGTCTTTACCCAAATGATCGGCACCGGTATGCAGCATGATTTCACTGCACAAATTCGACGTTGTAACCTTTAAGCCAAGTGTTTTTTGGTGGCCGGCAATTTGCCGATTAACTGTGTCTATAAATATAAGATATGGCTCACCCGTAGCAAGGCGGGTTTCAACAATTTTTTGCAACAAATTACGGGCGTTTACGGTTCTGATAACTTGCTGTGTCCGTGGGCTTTTTAAATTGAATGATGTTCCATCGCGTACAGCCTGCATAAATTCGTCCGTAATTAACACACCATGATGCAAATTTAGGGCTTTGCGGTTAAAATCGCCGGAAGCTTTACGAATTTCAAGAAATTCTTCAATTTCGGGGTGATGAACGTCCAAATAAACAGCGGCAGAACCGCGCCGCAGACTGCCCTGACTGATGGCAAGAGTCAGGCTATCCATAACCCGAATGAATGGTATAATACCCGATGTCTTGCCATTCATGCCAACAGCCTCACCAATTGAGCGAACATGTCCCCAATAAGTGCCAATACCCCCGCCACGCGATGACAGCCAAACATTTTCATTCCAGGTATTAACAATACCATCAAGACTGTCATGCACCGAATTAAGATAACATGAAATGGGCAAGCCACGGCCGGTGCCACCATTGGATAAAATTGGGGTAGCGGGCATAAACCACAACCGACTCATATAATCGTATAAACGTTGTGCATGCGCTTGGTCATCGCTATAAGTTTTGGCTACTCTTAAAAAAAGGTCTTGATAATCTTCGCCAGGTAATAGATATCGGTCTGCCAACGTTGCCTTGCCAAAATCGGTCAATAAATTATTACGACTGTTGTTAACCTGGATTTGTGCGTTGAAAAAACGATTTCCGCCGTCCATAAACTGCTCCCGCTGTTGGACAAGTTGACAAAATAGAAACCTAACCACAAGAAACAACCAAACGGTCTTATGTGATTAAATATATTATTTCAGATTTTCTGATTTTTAAAAGTCAGGAAACTTTTTATACACAACATCTTGTATGTGGTCATCAATAGATGTCAAGATATATTAACAATCATGATATAAAAAATGATTCGCTGTGATATTTTTTACATCAATAGATCATAATTGCCTATATCTGGCCGCTTTCATCATGGTGTTTGATGTAATTCATTCATAAAATAATGAACCAAAATGGTACGGATCATATTATATATATAATCCACGGTTAATATTCAGATGGTATAAACATAATAAAAATTTTAGAAAGACATATAATTAAACAATTTATATGCTAAAATAGGCAAAGTAATCCTAGTTAAAATAGCTTGAGAAGCTAGGCACGTGTAGTATGCGGAAGACAATCTGAAAATAGGGGTACATGAACTTGGTAACACAGCAAGATGAACAGCAATCAATCACCCGGCTACAACAATTAATGCAGCGGCATTTTCCAGTTGATTTCCAACAGCTTGATGTGCGCGAATCCAAGATTGGGTTGATCATTGTTGATGTTGTGAATGGTTTTGCAACGGTTGGTTCTGGCCCATTGGCGCCTGCACGGCAGAATCATCAAGTAAGTCGCATGATCAGCGAGACCAACAGAGTTGCCAAAGCTTTTGAAAGACAACATAAGCCCATCCTAGCTTTTTTGGACACCCATACACCCGGCAAGCCCGAACACCCATATCCGCCACATTGTGAATTTGGTACCGGTCAAGAAGACTTAGTTCCCGACCTAAACTGGCTTAACCATTCTCCAGAAGCAACATTGGTGCGTAAAGACTGCATTAATGGGTTTATTGGTTCTTATCAGTCAAATGGGCAAAACACTCTTATGAGCTGGGTTGAACAATTCAAAATCCATCAATTGCTTGTTGTTGGTATTTGTACTGATATTTGCGTGATGGATCTTGTGCTGACGTTGTTGTCAGCAAGAAATCATGGGATTCTTGGAAAAGTTCAGAATATCTTTGTTTATGAACCTGGTTGTGCAACTTACGATTTAACCAGCCAGGATGTTGCTAAAATGGCATTGCCGGTAACCAGCATTCATCCTCAAATGCCCGCCCATCATATGGGGTTGTACTTTATGGCGGCACGTGGTGCTGTATTGCTTGATCGAATTATTGTTTAACCACTTATAACGCTTTAAAAGCGGTCTTGTGTGTTCATCCAAATATTATATGGTTACACAAATAATAATAAGTTTTTAGGAAAAGTTTAGGAAAAGGAAGAATTGCTTTGACACAATTACCTGTTTTTGATTTTGGTCTTGGTGAAACCGCCAATATGATTCGCTCTAGTGTTCAGTCTTTTGCCGCTGCAGAAATAGCCCCCCGTGCAGCGAAGATTGATCACGACAATAATTTTCCTGCTGATCTTTGGCAAAAGTTCGGCGAGTTAGGTCTTTTGGGTATCACGGTTGACCAAAGCGATGGCGGTGCTGGCCTTGGTTACCTCGAACATGTAATTGCGGTTGAAGAAATCAGCCGCGCTTCGGCAAGTGTGGGGCTTAGCTACGGGGCACATTCGAATTTATGCGTTAATCAAATACGCCGCCATGCCACGCTCGAACAAAAACGTAAATACTTGCCTAAACTGATTAGTGGTGCTTGGGTTGGGGCTTTGGCGATGAGCGAAACGGAGGCAGGGTCTGATGTTGTGAGTATGCGGTTGCGTGCCGAGAAAAAAAACAATGGTTATGTATTAAATGGTAACAAGATGTGGATTACCAATGGCCCAGATGCCGATGTATTAATTGTTTATGCCAAAACGAATCCGGCTGCTGGTTCAAAGGGAATTTCTGCTTTTATTATTGAAAAGGGAATGAAGGGTTTTACCACCGCCCAAAAACTAGATAAGCTTGGAATGCGGGGATCGAACACATGCGAACTGGTTTTTCGTGATTGCTTTATTCCCATGGAAAATTTGTTGGGCAGTGAAAACCAGGGTGTTAAAATATTAATGAGTGGCCTTGATTACGAACGGGTGGTTTTGGCAGGTGGCCCGCTAGGCATTATGCAGGCTTGTATGGATGTTGTTTTGCCTTATGTGCATGAACGCAAACAATTTGGTCAAGCCATTGGTGAATTCCAACTGATGCAGGCAAAAATTGCTGATATGTATACGGTTATGAATGCCGCCCGTGCTTATGTATATGCGGTTGCGCAAGCTTGCGACCGTAACCAGACCACCCGTATTGATGCAGCAGGTGTTATCTTATTTGCTGCAGAAAAAGCGACTTGGATGGCTTTGCAAGCTATACAGGCTTTGGGTGGTAACGGTTATATTAACGAATATCCAACGGGCCGATTGCTGCGGGATGCCAAATTATATGAAATTGGTGCTGGCACATCAGAAATTCGCCGACTGCTTATCGGACGTGAATTATTCCGTCAAACGCAATAAAACCAGAATATCCACAATTATTAATTGCGATGACGGAAAGATATTCATTAAGCTCGTATAGGGTAGGGTTGTTTTCTCTAATCCTAATTGTTTATTACAGCATTTTGTAATATAACAACATTAAAAGCAGGCATAACCGAAATGTCCTTCGGTATATTTTATATAAACATCATTTTTTATAACTGATTGGGCGGTTGATAAGAAATTGATATGCATTCATATTATTCGTAAGGTAGTATTTATTGTGCTTTGTTTGACAAATATTTGTTAAACAGAATATGGTTGCTTGGGTAAGATTGTAAATGTAGGGATGAAAGGAATAATATGCCAACCGTTCTTATTACAGGTGCTAACCGCGGTTTGGGCCTTGAATTTACAAAGCAATATGCGATGGAGGGGTGGCAAGTAATGGCTTGCTGCCGGAATCCAGCGACAGCAAAAGATTTAGCCGCCATTAAGGGAAAAATATCAATTCATCGGCTTGATATGATTGATGATAGGCAAATTCGACAGTTGGCGCAGGAATTATCCGGACAAGCTATTGATGTATTAATTAATAATGCTGGTGTTGGTGAATTCTCCGATCGTTTAGGTAATATTGAGACAACAAAATGGTTATCTTTGCTTCATGTTAATATGATAGCTCCTGTGCATATGGTTGAAAATTTTCTGCCCCATCTTGAACGTGGACAGCGAAAATTGGTTGTTAACATAACAAGCCGTATGGGAAGTATTGAAGATAATCATACCGGCGGTTATTATTTATATCGTTCCAGCAAAGCCGGATTAAATATGGTTATGAAAAGCGTTGCTATTGAACTAAAACCAAAGAATATTGCGGTTATCTTGCTGCATCCGGGTTGGGTAAAAACGGCAATGGGTGGACAAAACGCCCCACTATCGCCAACCGAAAGTATCCAGCATCTGCGTCAGGTGATTGCTAAGGTAACAATGCATGATACCGGACGTTTTTTTAACTATGATGGTCAAACAATTCCTTGGTAACCTTTTTTATTAGGACACTATGACAGTTATTCAATCAACAATTGATCAAAAAAGCCCAAACTACCACCGTAATGTTGCACATATGCAGAAAGCAGTTGATGATTTGCGTCAGAAAATTGCAACTGTTGTTGCAGGTGGAGGAAACGAGGCAAG
The DNA here is from genome assembly GCA_964414755.1 of uncultured Rhodospirillaceae bacterium. Taxonomy (GTDB): domain Bacteria; phylum Pseudomonadota; class Alphaproteobacteria; order JAEUKQ01; family JAEUKQ01; genus JAEUKQ01. Next base: position 26,100 of record CAYPXH010000015.1, read on the forward strand.
AATTAAACACCAATCACGGGGCAAGCTTTTGGTTCGCGACCGTATCCAGCGCCTTATAGACCCTGGTTCCGCTTTTCTTGAGTTATCGCAACTTGCTGCTTATCAATTATATGGTGGTGATGTTCCAGCAGCTGGTATTGTTACGGGAATTGGCATTATTCATGGCCAACCATGTATGATTGTTGCCAATGATGCCACGGTTAAAGGGGGGACATATTTCCCAATGACTGTTAAGAAACATCTGCGGGCACAGGAAATAGCTGAACAGAATCGTCTTTCTTGTATTTACTTAGTTGATTCGGGTGGTGCTTATTTGCCCGCACAGGACGATGTTTTTCCCGATCGTGATCATTTTGGACGCATTTTTTATAACCAGGCACGGTTATCGGCGCAGGGTATCGCCCAAATTGCTGTCGTGATGGGGTCTTGCACGGCTGGAGGTGCCTATATTCCTGCTATGGCCGATCAAAGTATTATTGTTAAGGGTAATGGCACAATTTTTTTAGGGGGTCCGCCCTTGGTTAAGGCAGCAACGGGCGAAATTGTTGATCCAGAAGAGCTAGGTGGGGCTGATGTTCATAGCCGTATTTCTGGTGTTACCGATCATATGGCACAGAACGATATCCATGCTTTAAGTCTTGCACGCAAAATAATCGCCCAGCTAAATCATGTATCTGTTAATCGCGATACAGCAAATATTGCTATATCCGAACCGCTTTATGACAGCCGTGATATATATGGTATTATTCCTGCTGACACCCGTGAACCATATGATGTTCGCGAAGTTATTGCACGTATTGTTGACGCCAGCGAACTTGATGAATTTAAGCCTTTATATGGTACGACAATTATTTGTGGATTTGCCAAACTTTATGGGCGACTTGTTGGTGTTATTGCTAATAATGGCATTCTTTTTTCAGAAAGTTCGCTTAAGGCTGCACATTTTATTGAATTATGCTGTAAACGTTTAATCCCCCTGATTTTTTTGCAAAACATTACGGGATTTATGGTTGGTAAAAAGTATGAGAATGGTGGCATTGCAAAGGATGGTGCAAAACTGGTCAATGCGGTTGCCTGCGCAGCTGTTCCCAAAATGACCGTATTAATTGGCGGAAGTTTTGGTGCGGGTAATTATGGCATGTGCGGTCGCGCTTATAGCCCAAGATTTTTATGGATGTGGCCTAATGCACGCATATCGGTGATGGGTGGCGAGCAAGCAGCTAATGTTCTTGCGCAAATTAAGCGCGATTCGCTGCAGCAAAAAGGCCAAGCGTGGGCTGCAGATGCTGAAGATGATTTCAAAAAACCAATTCGCCAGCAATACGAAACGCAGGGGCATCCTTATTATGCCAGTGCGCGGTTGTGGGACGACGGCATTATCGATCCGGCTGATACAAGAAGGGTGTTGGGTTTAGGATTATATGCCGCAATGAATGCGCCAATTGATCAAACCAATTTTGGTATTTTCCGGATGTAATCATGATTGATTTTAACCTAAAAAATATGGTTGCTTATATTACCTTAAACAGACCGGATGTACACAATGCCTTTAATGATGCATTGGTGGCCGATTTGGCTAAAATATTTAAGGAAGTTGATAATAATCCGCAGATAAGGGTTGTTGTATTAGGCGCTGTTGGTAAAACATTTTCGGCAGGCGCAGATTTGCAATGGATGCAAAAAGTAGCCCGTTATAGTGAACAAGAAAATGTTGAAGACGCGTTGGGGTTAGCGCGGATGATGTCACATTTATATTTTTTAGGCAAACCAACAATTGCCCGAGTTCAGGGTGCTGCTTATGGTGGGGGCGTTGGTTTGGTATCGGCTTGTGATATTGCTGTATCAAGTCAGACAGCATCTTTTTGTTTGTCCGAGGTAAAGCTTGGTGTTATTCCCGCAGTTATTTCTCCTTATGTTATCAGGGCTATTGGTCAGCGTCAGGCTAGCCGTTATTTTTTAACTGCTGAAACCTTTGATGCTGCAACTGCACAACAAATTGGTTTAGTTCACGCCACTGTACCATCTGCCAATCTTGATGCCGAGATTGACAAAATTATTTCTGCAATATTGCAAGGTGCACCCTTAGCACAAAAGGAAGCCAAAAAGTTGGTGCAGGAAATTTCCGGTCAACCCATTGATATAAAACTAACTCGCGATACTGCAGAACGCATAGCTAGGCGTCGTGTGTCGCCGGAAGGGCGCGAAGGTATTGCTGCCTTTCTTAAGAAAGCATCGCCATCGTGGCATCAAACGTATAAGAAAGATTAACGCATGTTCCAAAAAGTATTGATCGCTAATCGTGGTGAAATTGCCTGTCGTATTATTGAAACAGCGCGAAAGCTTAATATCAAAACGGTTGCTATTTATTCCGATGCAGATAAGAACGCTAAGCATGTGCAAATGGCCGATTTTGCATATTGGGTGGGTGAAACACCTGCACGACAAAGTTATTTAAATATCGACAATATTATTAAAGTTCTATTGAAATCGGGTGCTGAAGCTGTTCATCCTGGCTACGGATTTCTTTCAGAGAACGCTTCCTTTGCCAAAGCCGTGCTTGATGCCAAGCGAATTTTTATTGGGCCACCACCATCCGCCATTCAGGCAATGGGTTCCAAGATTGAAGCTAAAAGATTAATGGAAAAAGCTGGTGTTCCCATACTTCCCGGCCATCATCGCGTCGATCAACAAGATGACAAAGTTTTATTAGCTGCAGCCGAGAAGATTGGATTCCCCGTACTAATTAAGGCTGCTGCGGGTGGGGGGGGTAAGGGTATGAGGCGGGTTGACCAGACCGCAGATTTTCTTGCAGCCCTAGCATCAGCTAGGCGCGAGGCAAAAGCCGCTTTTGGGGATGATGCTGTTTTAGTTGAAAAATATTTATTGTCCCCAAGACACATTGAAATTCAGGTTTTTGCAGATCAACATGGTAACGCTGTACATTTGTTTGAACGTGAATGTTCTATTCAGCGCCGCCATCAAAAAGTGCTTGAAGAAGCCCCGTCAGTACTTGTTACAGCGAAATTGCGCCAGGAAATGGGGCAAGTGGCAATTAATGCGGCAAAAGCTGTGGGATATCAAGGGGCAGGTACCGTTGAATTTATCGTTGATCAGCAAGGCCGTTTCTATTTTATGGAAATGAATACACGCTTGCAGGTTGAGCACCGGGTTACCGAAAAAATAACCGGCCAAGATCTTGTGGAATGGCAATTTTTAGTTGCTGCCGGTTATCAATTACCGTTAAACCAGTCACAATTAACTATAAACGGGCATTCTATTCAAGCGCGGGTTTACGCCGAAGATCCCGATCGTGATTTTTTACCTTCAAGTGGTGAGGTTCGATACTTAAAGTTACCAAACCATGGGCAGAGCGCTATTTTAGTGGACAGTAGCGTTCGTCAGGGTGATGCTGTAACAATCCATTATGATCCCATGATTATGAAAGTTGTATCATGGGCCAAGTCGCGTGACGAAGCTATTAGGTTATTATGGTCGGCATTGGACCATACGGTTGTTTTGGGTGTTACAAACAACGTCAATTTTTTAAAACAAGTTTTACAACACCCGGTTTTTGTTAAAGGAACAATAGATACACATTTTATTCAACAACACCGTGATCAATTAATTTCTGCGCTTCCGGCACCTGAATTGCTTGAAAAACTGGCCTTTATTGCTGCAGCAAGCCTTGTTGAAAAGCGTTGTTGCGGAATGATACAAGCCAATCCTTGGTTTCAGGGGTATGATTGGCGGATGAATCATGTTCAGCCCGAAACACTGACATTTAAATTTCATGAGCAGGAACTTCACCTAACAATAAGGTGGAATCAACATGGCCATCTGCCATGGGCAATTACCATAAACCAGCATCAGTTTTTAGTGCGCATCACAGCCGACGAGTCTGGGTTGTTGTATATCGAATCAGCCACGGAAAAATGGTCGGTGCCTGTTAACTGGAATGGTAATGATTGCCATATTGCTCTTAATGGAAAAAATTATAAAATTGGTTGGGTTGATCCATTAACATTTGCCGCATCCGAGGATGCTGGGATTATTGGTAGGCTCGCTGCCCCAATGCCAGGTAAAATAACCCAAATATTTGTTAAGGCAGGTGATAAAGTTGAAAAATCGGCCCCGCTAGCAATTCTCGAAGCAATGAAAATGGAGCATACCATTCGTTCACCAGCCGCTGGTATTATTGCTGAGATAACTTGCAATCTTGGACAATTTGTTCAAGAAAACGCAGTCCTTATCAAATTTCAGGAATAGGTCATATGATGGTTCATGCGGGTTTAAACTTACCGGCGCGTGTGAAAATCGTTGAAGTTGGCCCACGGGATGGGTTGCAAAATGAAGCGGCGATTTTAGATGTTCCTGTTAAAGTAGAATTGGTTAATCGCCTCAGCGAATCGGGAATTGGTTTTATCGAGGTTGGTGCTTTTGTATCCCCTAAAAAAATACCGCAAATGGCTAATTCATCAGCTGTCTTTGAAGGAATTCAACGGAAACCCAATATTTGTTACAGTGCGCTTGTGCCAAACACAGTTGGCTTTGAAGCGGCTCTTGCATCTAAGGTCAACGAGATTGCTGTTTTCGCCGCGGCAAGCGAAACTTTTTCACAGCGTAATATCAATTGTTCTATTGACGAAAGTTTTGACCGTTTTTTACCGGTAATAACGGCCGCAAAACAGGCTAATATACCAGTACGCGGATATTTATCTTGTGTTTTGGGATGCCCATATGAAGGAAAAGTTGCAGCTGAAAAAGTGGCTATACTAGCTGGTCGACTTTTTAATATGGGTTGTCACGAGATTTCTTTGGGTGATACGATTGGTGTTGGGGTGGCTACAGAGACCGTTTTATTAATTGAAACAGTTTCCAAGCGTGTACCAGTTAGCAAATTGGCTGTGCATTTTCATGATACTTATGGTCAGGCATTGGCAAATATTATAACCGCACTGCAGAAAGGTATCAGTATCGTTGATAGTTCGGTTGCGGGTTTGGGTGGCTGTCCTTATGCCGTTGGTGCCAGTGGTAATGTCGCGACCGAAGATGTTGTTTATGCCTTAAACAAAATGGGCGTTAAAACGGGTATTGACCTTGAAAAATTGTCACGAGCTGGAGTGTGGATTAGCGAAATATGCAAAAAAAATTATCAATCAAAAGCGGGACAAGCTTTTTTGGCAAAAATTAAAAAATAACTATTAAAAAATTTAGAAATTTTTAAGAAGTTAATGATTAAAATAATAGTTAACGTATTGGTTTTTCTATAAATTCTAGGCTGTTATGGGGATATTTAAATTTCTATTGACATTTGTAGTTGAAATTTATAACTTCATTCGGTCTTTTGATGATGCCGAATAAAAAACTTTTGTTTGCGGTTCATCTTATTTTGCACTTTTGTGCGATGTTGTATGACAAGTGAGGAGAGAGGGAAGGGATAGGAGGGGTGGTTAGGGGGACTATCTTGGAACTTGAAGAAGCAAGCGAGTAATTGGGCGTGGTGCTGATGTATGGGAGACTGTATGGAAGTGACACGCGTGATGAAAGTTTTGAGAGAGGTAAGAAAGCAGTGAGGGCTTTAGCGCGTGGCAGGTAAAAGTGCTATGAGCTGGAGTTAATTAAACTGAGAGTTTGATCCTGGCTCAGAACGAACGCTGGCGGCACGCTTAACACATGCAAGTCGAACGGGCAGTAGCAATACTGTCAGTGGCGAACGGGTGCGTACAAAGTAGGAACCTGCCCTTTGGTAGGGGATAACTATGGGAAACTATAGCTAATACCCTATAAGCCCTGAGGGGGAAAGATTAATTGCCGAAGGAAGGGCCTACGTCGGATTAGGTAGTTGGTAGGGTAAAAGCCTACCAAGCCAGAGATCCGTAGCTGGTCTGAGAGGACGATCAGCCACACTGGGACTGAGACACGGCCC
>CAYPXH010000016.1:0-30533 GCA_964414755.1 uncultured Rhodospirillaceae bacterium
GTATAATCAACCCGATATTGTGTAAACCGATTACCGGCAGGAAGGTTGGTAGTTGCAAATTGTCCTGTCCGCATACCTCCGTACGTAATAATATCATACGTAGCATTAGCCCTAATCAGGCCTGGTCGCAACGACAGACGCAATGTCCCATTTAAAGTAATATTTCCACCAACTGCAAGTTTGGTTTGCTGCGCGCCTGGCCCAACACTGATATCCAAAATACTATCTGCACTGTTACTGTAATTACCACTTACCGTTAAGGTTCCCGTGCCTGTTGCTTCATTACCTGCAATCACTATACCCTTTGTGACCACTAAATTACCGGCAATTGTTCCCTCTCCTTCTAAGCGTGCATTCGATCCGGGAAACATTGCATTTAAGGTAACATTCGGCGTTGTCAGCGTTCTCCCCGCCGCAATCCGAAGCGTGCCATTAAAAATGTCTGCTTTTGTAGAAAAGCTGTAATTATTATTCAGCACCCAAATATTTTGTGCAGTCGCATTGACAATTAAGTTCTCAAAATCGGCAATTGTATTGCTTATAATCTGCGTTGGTATTCTGGAATCAAGTAAGTTCAACGTATCATTCCCAACTCCGCCACTAATCGACCCACCAACGGTACCCTTGTACCAATTTAAGCTATCATCGCCAGCCTCAAGAACTATATCTGATCCCACGCCCCCGCCATTAAGCGATAGCGTGTCATTGCCAGTGCCCATATTGATGATTGCACCAATAGTTCCTTCGTTTATAACAGTATCATTCCCACCAAATGTCTGTATATTGCCAAATACCGTTGCTCCTTCCCGATTAATGACTGCGTCTACATCATTACCCAACGAAACATTGGCTATTCTACCACCCTGATCATTAATAATATCATTCTTTCCACTACCAGTAATATCTCTAAGAATTACCCCATTATTTATAACGTTATTTTTCCCCAAATCTAAGGCAACGTTACCTTCGATAAGGGCGTTTGCTTTATTTACAATTACATCACCACCATTACCACCATTTATGCCTCCCCTAATAATCCAGCGATTTTCCAATTGATTTGTACCATTCCCTAAATTTACCGTTCCAATAATCTCACCCTCATTAGTAAGGGTATCCAAAGTACCATCACCCATGTTTATTGTACCAGTAATTTTTGCCCAATTAGAAAGCGTATCAGAATCATTACCAGTCGTGATAGAACCGGTTATAAAAGCATTTTGGTCATTCTGGCCATTTGCAATAGTATTGACGCCATCCCCCAAATTGACATTACCCTGCATACGCCCGCCATTAGCCAACACATCAACGCTGCTTCCTGTGGTTACAGAACCTTCAATAGTTCCTAAGTTAGTGATTGTATTCACTCCCTCACCGAGGTTAATATTACCCTTAATCGTGCCGCTATTTGAAATAATATCATTTCCCATCGTTGTACGAATGGCAGACTTCCCTGTTTTAACCTCAATAAGTCCTTGATTGTTCAGTGTTAAATTACCCTTTGTATCAAGGACAACACCATCATTATTAGTACCTAAAATTTGTCCTTTGGAATTATTCGTAACAAACACATTATTTAAATTATTTAAATAAATCGCGGCTGTGTTGTCCCCCCTAATTACCGCGTCTACAAGCCCAGTTGTAAGCCCGTTGTTTATTACGACATCCTCATTAGTACGATGTATGTGAAGGCCGTTGTTAAACCCTTTAATAAGGCCAACCTCATTATTAATTGTAACCTTACCATCATGTGCTTCAATACCCTGCGTGCCACTTGCTGCATTTATAGCACCACCATCATTGGTAATAGTACCACCTTTTTGCAACACGATACCAGTTGCATCACTATTAACTGTAGATCTTTTATAAAGTTTAACAGTTACCCCAGTTCCACTCAAAAATATTGTATTGCCTGCATTATTAACTGAAGCTCCATCATTCACATGGACAGTTAGATTATTTGCCGCATCAGTATACCCACCGACAGTGAACATATCACAATTAACAACTGTCCCCGCCTTTATACAAGCTGCCATGGTTGGCTGGCTGATAACCCCAGATATAAATAGTGCAACGACTGAAGTCATGGTTTTAAAACGTAGGAAGGAAGAATTGTTCATCATCATCTCCAAAATATAAAAAAAACTTATGTTTATGTAAGCGCGTAATTACAAAGCATTCCGCCAACCAATAAAGATTGATCAACTCTTTAAAGGTAGTCTTTTACTATAAATTATTTTGTGGTAATAAGCCTGTTACAAATATTCCATGCACATAACTTTTATGTTATGTTTGTGAATTGATGGTCGGACAGACAAAATTGTTTGCTAAAATTTAGGTTACAACATCTTAACCAAATACATAATTGGCACTTGGTTTTTGATTTTGAATTTTGAACAATAATGCACGTATTTTTTACCAGCCGGGACAGGAAAAAAATTGCGCATACTATAACTAGGCTGGCTAGGCCACCATAATTTTCCAAATGCGCGGAAGCGCGGATGGGGCAAGTATTTTTGCAAAAGGCTGGTAATCTGCTTTGGTCAATTGCCCAAGATCATGGAGGGTAAGGGCAATAAAAGCCCGCATGAATTTTACCTTGTCAACACCCGCGGACATTATTGCACCAGCATCCGAATTCTGCAGCCAATATTGCATGGGCTTTAATAGCTTGCGGCATATGTGCGCCAATTGTGTTCTGAATTGCAGGTTGGCTATATTATCTTCTGTTATTTGATAATCAGCCAATATTTCAAGTGGTAGATAGCATCGCCCCAGCTGGGCATGACGGGGAATTGACCTTATTATCCCCAATATACCATAAAACCTGCCCCATAACCGGGCAAATTGGCATAATTGATTGGATGCCGCAGACCCTAAAAGCAATTTCGTTGTTAAATACATCAATTGCCCAGACGTCTGATCGATATAGGTAAGCCAGTCATTATAGGTGGGTATCGGGCGGTTCATTTCATATAATCTGCCACGCACCAGAACATCCAAAGATTCAGACTGAACCACCTTCCCAATTTGCAGGCCGCGCAGTGGAACGGCGAGATAAGCCTGGTTGGATGTTCCAGAAAAACTGCCAATTTGATCGCGCCACCATTGCAGGCGGATTACACCCATCATTCGGTCATGGGTAACATCTGCCACCCGCGATAGTTCAACATTTAAAGCAAATAAGCTAATAATTGGCAACCGCAATGAATAAGGTACCGTTAGCCACAACCAATACCGATCAGGGTCGTACTGGCGTACCGTATCTGCCAATTCTATCATCAGGGGTTGATTGGGCTGATTAATTGTCATAATTTCGGCTGGGCTGCTTGCCGATGCTGGGCGATCCACCAAACATTTCCCCATTTATCTTGAAACGCCGCCCGGTAATCGCCATAAGGCTGCATCGCTGGTATTTGAATTGTTGTACTACCCACCTGTATAGCCATTTGATATGCTGCATCAACATTTGGAATATATAGATGCATATAACCTGGCTTAAGATCGGCATCTTGCCACCCTGCTCCAACCATTAAAACACTGTTGCCAATTTTTAGTGCCGCATGTTTTATAAAACCATCCTTGTCAACTGTTTGTTCAAGAAGCCTAGCACCTAAAATTTTTTGGCTGAATTCCAGAAAGCCTATAACATACTTAAGCACCAAATAAGGCGACAATGTTGAAAAACCCTTTGGACAGTACGTTTTGGTGGTGTATGTTCTTTTGTGCATCGGGTATCCTTTTGGGGGTTGTGCGGGCTTGTATCACTTTATAGGTGCTAGGCCTAAACTTCTCACAAAAAATGAATATTGGCTACAGGTTTTCTTTGGGTAATTCTCGGTTCAATAATTGCAATATAAGCGCGACCATGACTGCGCCTACTTGATTATTGATGAAGCATCACTACAATAACTGCCAAATAACATCACCATCAATAATAAGGATATATTTTATGGGACAAATTTTAACCTCGCTACCTAAAACAGTTACCGCTGGTTTCGTTTTGGCCGCTCTTTCTTTTGCTTTATATTTTGTATTACAGGGTTTTCATTTAGATACGAATTTTTGGGCGTTCGTTTTTCGCTGGTTACATGTTATTTTTGGCGTAATGTGGATTGGATTATTGTGGTATTTTAATTTTGTTCAAATGCCAAGCATGCCAAGAATTCCCGATGAACAAAAACCAGCCATTTCCAAAGTTATTGCTCCAAGGGCGTTGTTTTGGTTTCGTTGGGCGGCTATGTTTACCATTATCACTGGCCTGGTTTTAGCCCATTTGAATGATTATTTACTGCAAGCTTATTCCCTTGGACTTTATGAATATGCACCACGTCACCTAGCAATTGGTATTGGCATGTGGTTGGCAACAATTATGTGGTTTAATGTATGGTTTGTGATATGGCCAAATCAAAAGAAAGCCCTAGGAATAGTAACCGTAGAAGCCGCTGAAAAGGCAAAAGCCGCACGCATGGCCATGCTCTTTTCGCGTACCAACACCATGTTGTCTATTCCCATGTTGTTTGCAATGGTTGCAACACAAAATATCTACTAAGCTTGAAAAGCTATAGTAAATAACACGTTAAAAGGGGCACAGTGACGTGCCCCTTTTTAATACCAAGTTTCTCGATACGGTAATTATTTATTTTAAGTTGGCGCCGATACTTCAAAATCAGCCTTTGCGGACTGACCTTTACGAATGCCCATATATAGTAAAATTGGCGTTCCAACATAAATTGTCGAACTTGTACCGATAACAATACCCCACATCAAAGCTAGAGAAAAGCTTTCAAGGGTTTTGCCACCAAAAAAATATAAGGCAACAACCGACAACAGGGTTAAACCACCTGTCATTGTGGTCCGCGACAGGGTACGGTTAATTGATAGGTTTAAAATATCGACCAGGGGCATTTTTTTATAGCGTTTCATTTCATCCTTGACTCGATCGTACAAAACCACCTTGTCATTCATGGAATAACCAGCAATGGTTAAAATAGCCGCGACCGCGTTTAAATCGAATTCAAGGCCAAGTAACGAATACAAACCAACCATCGTAACGCAATCATATAAAATTGTTGTAATGGCGTTAACCCCAAATTGCCATTCATAGCGAAACCAAATATATACACATATTCCAAGTAAAGCCATAATTAAGGCAAGAATTGCGGTTTGAACAAGCTCAGCACCAACTTTTGGACCAATAAATTCACTGCCAAGATAATCGTATTGCTGGCTTAATATTTGCCGTACTTCGTTAACAATAACATCTTGTGTTTTGTTGTCGATCACTGGTAAGCGGATAATAACATCATCTTTTTGTTCAATTTTTTGAATCGATGCCGATTCGGCCAGCCCAACTTTTGCTAACTGCGCCCTTATATCTGCAATATCAATTGTTACGCCTTGTTTGCTGCGCATTTGAATAACAATACCGCCATCAAAATCTATACCAAACTTTAGCCCCTTGGTTGCAAAAAGGGCAAAGCTTGCAAATAGAATAAATCCAAAAAAGACTAAAGCAGCCTTATGAATACGCATAAAGTCAATTTTGGTATTCGCTGGAATCAGCTTTATTCCACGAAACATTGTTGTTTCCTTTCTTATAATTTATAGGGGAATTGTCTGTGGTTTTGCCAATTTATGCCACCAGCCAATCACCATACGGGTTACTGTAACCGATGTGAAAACCGAGGTTAAAATGCCAAGCGACAATGTTACGGCAAATCCTTGAACAGGGCCAGCCCCCAGTAAAAACAGAATAAGCCCAGCAATAAGTGTTGTTAAATTAGCATCGATAATCGTGCCACGAGCTGCGTTAAAACCATAATCCAAGGCCAAAATTGCGCTACGACCGTTACGCATTTCTTCCCTAATGCGTTCAAAGATTAAGACGTTTGCGTCAACCGCCATGCCCAAGGTAAGAACAATTCCAGCAATACCAGGCAGGGTCAAGGTTGCCCCAAGCAACGACAACAATGCCAGCAGCATAATGCCGTTAAAAATAAGTCCAATGTTAGCCAACATTCCCAAAAGCCCATAAAAAACGACCATGGCAATACCAATCATAACCAAGGCAATTAACGAAGCAATTTTACCGGCTTCAATCGAATCTGCACCTAAATCAGGACCGATTAAGACATTCTGTTCAACTTTTAACGGGGCAGGCAAAGCGCCAGCACGCAATAACAAAGCAAGTTCGGCAGCACTTTCTTCGGTAAAACTACCATAAATAACACCTGAACCACCAAAAATTGGGCTGTCAATGCGTGGTGCACTAATAATTTTGTTATCCAAAACAATGGCAAAACGCCGCTTTAAGTTTTCGCGGGTCATCTCGCCAAAACGCCTTGCGCCAAGCGAATTCAACTGAAAACTAACCGCTGGCGTATTCTGATGAAGTGTATAAGCTGCACCCGTCAAATCAGCACCCGTTACAATAACGCGGCGCTGAAGTGCCAATGCCCCGTCCATTCCAGAACTTGCATCCATTGGTACAATCTGTAACGAGGCAGGAACCTGCCCTAAACGGATCGCCTCGGGGCTAACGGTTTCATCTACCAGGTGAAATGTAAGTCTTGCAACTTTACCAAGACGTTCTTCAATTTGCTTGGGATCTTTAATGCCGGGCACTTGAAGCATAATGCGGTTAGCGCCTTGACGCTGAATACTCAGTTCCAGCGTTCCGGTTTCGTCAACACGCCGACGGATAACCTCTATCGATTGGTTTACTGCCTGTGTTTCAATTCGGCTTAATGCTGCGGGTTGCAGTGCAAGTACAAAATTTAACGGGTCATCGGCAGTGATGGCAAAATCTGGAAGTGCTTCGCGCAGTTTTTGTTGGGCCAAGCCACTATCGCCCTGGCGCGTTAAACTAACGATTATTTGATTATTGTTTATGGTGACGGGTTTGAAGGCTATCTTTTCGTCGCGTAGGACATTTCGCACCGTATCTGAAGCGTTATTTAGCTGTGTACGTAAGACAGAATCCGTATCAACCTCAAGCAATAATTGCGCCCCACCTTGTAAATCCAGCCCAAGGGTTACATGTCCCTTTGGCAACCAGCCTGGCCATTTAGCCAAGTCTTCTTTGGTAACCAGATTCTGCGCCGCAATAAAAGTGGCAATCAGCAGAATAAGGCAAATGATAACACTATTCCTGCGGCTAACATATAAACGCATGCTTGGTCACCTGAATCTCAATAAAGGGTTATTTCTTTGTGGCAGTAGCAATACCACTATCTTTTTCTTTTTTGTCGTCAGCGGTCTGATCTTGTTCTTTAGCTTCATTTGTACGTGACAGAATTTCATTAACGGCACTGCGTGCTACTCTGATCCGAACATTTTCTGCGATTTCCAGCAAAATTTCGGTATCACTTACCACCTTATTAACTGTGCCAATTAACCCACCCGAAGTTAAAACCTTGTCGCCACGACGCAGTCCAGCAATCATAGCACGGTGTTCACGCATTTTACGCTGTTGTGGACGAATAAGCAGAAAATAAAAAATCACAAAAATCAGTATCAGGGGCAAAAACTGCATCAATGCACCGGAACCACCCGTACTTTGACTATTTGCTGGCGCGCCATCCGTTGTTTGGGCTAAAGCCTGACTAATCCACATCTATTCATTTCCTTAACTAAGTTTTGTTATCAATTTTATTAAAAACGGTACTATATCCTGACAATGTAAAATTGCAATGGGGTCATCACCATGCGACTTCATGTCTAAATTTCTTTTTTTGGGGTTGGTCTGCCAACCACGTTTGGTGGACGTTGATCGGGCAAAGCACCACTAATTAAGGGAACAAAAAATACGGTAGGTCCTTCTTCATAGGTAGGACCTTGCTCTGTTTTGATTACCCGTAGAATTTTTTGTTCGCCTCGCTCTGGCCCGATTGGCAAAACCATAATTCCACCAACCGCAAGCTGTTGATAAAGCTTTTCCGGCATATCTCCAGCAGCAGCGGTTAAAATAATACGGTCAAAAGGAATTTGTTCTGGCCATCCCAGGCTGCCATCACCGTATTTTGTTACAATATTATGGATCCGCAAAGCAGTAAATCGTTCCTCGGCCTGTTGTAACAACGGTTTATAACGTTCAATCGTATAAACCCGCCGGGCAACGCACGACAAAATGGCCGCCTGATACCCTGATCCCGTTCCAATTTCAAGTACTTTATGCGATTTATTAATGGACAGCGACTGTGTCATCAAAGCAACAACCTGTGGCTGGCTTAAAGTTTGGCCAAAACCTATTGGTAATGTCTCGTTCTCGTAGGCACGATCATGAAAAGATTGCGGGACAAAAGCCTCACGCGGGATTTTCTCAATTGCAGATAACACCTGGGTATCAGAAATACCCGATCGCCGCAGCAGCATGATTAACCTAATCTTGCGTGCCTCTAAACTCATGCAAAAACCTGCTGCAACTTTTTGAACGTTGGGTAATGGGTAAAATCAAGATGTAAAGGTGTAATTGAAATATAATGATTATCAACCGCGGTTAAATCGTCCATTTGCCCATTTTGTCTTGATGCGTGGTCACTGAAATCACCGATCCAAAGATATGGCCTGCCTGTTGGATCTTTGACGGGATGAACCTGGACGTTTCCGGCACGCCACCCCTGCGCTGTCAGCTTTATGCCTTTAACATCAGCAACCGGGCAATGCGGAAAATTAACGTTGAGCAACACGCCACTAGGCCAATCAAAATGCCTAAGTTTTTCAAGAACGACGGGAATATAATGTTCGGCTATCGTCCAGTAAACATGCTGTTCATGACGTAGTTGATTAAAGGCAATTGCTGGAATCCCAAGCAACGTTGCTTCCATAGCGGCTGCTACCGTTCCAGAATAGCCAATATCTTCGGCCAAGTTAGCCCCGCGATTAACCCCTGATACAACCAAATCTGGCCTGCGCCCTGTAATTAGGTGATTAACAGCCAGTAAAACACTATCGGTTGGTGTTCCTTCAACAGCAAAGCGACGTGACGATAGATGTCTTACCTCAACCGGTCGCCGAATGGTTAAAGAATGGCTGGTTGCGCTTTGTTCGGTTGTTGGTGCGGATACCCAAACATCTTTCGTGATGGACTGTACCGCCTTTTGTAATACTTTGATCCCAGGCGCCAAGATACCATCATCATTGGTTACCAAAATACGCAATTTTTCAAGATTTTCCAGATTCTTTACCATTTAGCCAATCACCTTTAAACCATCCATATATTTCTGTAAAGCGGATGGTATAGCAATTTTTCCATCAGCTTGCTGATAATTTTCAAGAACGGCAATCATGGTACGCCCAACCGCCAAGCCCGACCCATTTAGTGTATGAACAAACTGGGTGTTTTTTTGACCCTTACTGCGAAACTTGGCTTGCATACGTCGTGCTTGGTAATCGCCACAATTAGAACAACTGGAAATTTCACGGTACAGTTTTTGCCCGGGTAGCCAAACCTCTAAATCATATGTTTTTTGTGATGTTGCACCCATATCACCCGAACACAATAACATACGACGATAGGGCAGCTCTAATCGCTCAAGCACCGCTTCAGCGCAACTTGTCATACGCTCGTGCTCGGCAACCGAATGTTCAGGGGCCGTAATGCTAACCAATTCGACTTTGCTAAACTGATGCTGGCGCAACATACCTTTGGTATCACGCCCTGCTGCTCCTGCTTCTGAACGAAAGCACGGTGTCCAGGCCGTTACGCGCAGGGGTAATTGGGTTTCATCAAGTATTTGACTTGCAACTAGGTTGGTTAATGGCACCTCGGCCGTAGGTATCAGCCACAAACCGCTGGTTGTTCTGAAAAGGTCATCTGCAAATTTTGGCAATTGGCCGGTGCCAATTAACGCATGATCTCGCACCATAAAGGGGGGCAATATTTCGGTATAACCAAATTCGTTGGTATGAATATCAAGCATAAAATAAGCCAACGCCCTTTCAAGTTTAGCCAAGCTTCCCTTAAGAACCACAAAGCGGGCACCCGATAAATTGGCGGCACTTGTAAAATCCATTAAGCGCAATTTTTCACCCAACTCATCGTGCAGTTTGGGTGTAAAGGCAAAGTTGGTTAACCTGCCCCATTTTTTTATTTCTACATTTCCGGTTTCATTATGACCAAAGGGAACATCTTTGGCCGGAATATTTGGAAGATACAACAAAAATTGATCCAGGCGTTCACTTAATTCGCGTTCTTTTTTTTCATAACTTTCCATCCTGGCCTTGATATCGGCAACCTGAACCATTAATTTATCGGCCAGTTCCTTATTTTGTCGCAACTGGCTAATTTCTCGGGACAAATCATTGCGCTTTTGCTGCAGGTTTTGCAACTCGGTTATGGTGGTGCGACGCTCACCATCAATTTTTAATATCTCATCAACATCAGCCTTAACATGACGTTTGACAAGATATTCTTTAAATTCTTTTGGATTATCACGCACAAATTTTATATCAATCATGTTGGTTCCGCCGTTACGTTCAAAAATATGCTTTTAAGTGTCAGGTGTTCCAGCTTTTTGTCAAGCGCCGGATGCGCGATGTTGTCATTTTTCGTTGTTTAAGCGCTTACGTTCAATAATTCGCGCTGCGATTATGGCGATTTCGTATAATAAAACCAAAGGTACGGCCAGGGCAATTTGGCTGAAAGGATCCGGCGGGGTTACAATCGCTGCCACAATAAAGACCAAAACGATCGCATGACGCCTTTTTTGTGACAGAGTCTTGGCTTTCATAATCCCTGCCCTAACCAATAAAACCAGCAAAACTGGTAATTGGAAGCAAATGCCAAAAGCAAAAATCAACTTAATAATAAGCCCGACATATTCGCTAACTTTGCCTTCAAACTCGACCGGCAAAGCCCCTATATTGCCCCCGGTCTGAAAACTAAGCAAAAACTCCCACCCATATGGCAGTAAAACATAATACAATAAAGCTGCCCCCAACACAAATAACAAGGGACTTGCAATTAAGAATGGAAGTACCACCAATTTTTCTTGCCGATACAGGCCTGGAGCAATGAATTTCCAGAACTGGTTTGCAAATAAAGGAAAGGAAAGCGATAGTGCGGTAAAAAAAGCCAATTTGATCTGGGTAAATAAAAATTCGGTAAGGTCGGTAAAAATAAAACGGCGCCCTGTTTGTTGCATAAGGATATTTGCAAGCGGCTGAGCTAAAAAATTAAAAATTTCTTGGGCAAAATAAAAGCAAATGATAAAAATAAATACAAAAATTAATAAGCTGTACAATAACCGCCGTCGCAATTCCAGCACATGATCCATCAAGGGCATTGACTTATCATCACCTGTTTTTGTCATGATTCCTTACGACCATCTACAGTACTGGTTGTTTTTTCTGGTTCGTTATTTGCATTGTTTATTAGGTTATTATCCCTACCCACAACAGGTATATCTTGCATGTTAGGTAACCCCATTTTTTCCTGAACCTGCTGAGCTATAGTATTGGGATTTGTTTTTTCGAGGGTGCGGCGCACCTCGTCTAATTCGGTTTCGTGAATAATTTGATTGACGCCACGCTGAAAATCACCGGCTAACCCACGAATGCGCCTTATAAAACCAGTAACAGCTTTTAATACATCGGGTATTTCCTTTGGTCCTAGTAAAACTAGCGCCAAAAGAGCAATAATAAAAATTTCGCTCCAACCAATGTCAAACATACGCAAACACCCCTAACAATTGTGGCTGTCAAAAAACCTAGGATGTTTTTTCTTCGTCCTTGCTGTTTTGCTTGGCATTTTCAACAGCTGGCTTTTCTTGGTTATTGCTGGCAGATTTATCTTCTTTCAATCCTTTTTTGAACGCTGTAATTCCCTGACCTAAATCCCGCATCAGTTTGGGAATCTTACCACCACCACCAAACAGCACCAACACAACAACAAGCACAATTAACCAATGGATCCAACTCCAACTTCCCATTTATTACTCCATCAAAAACGTTCAAACTGCACCAACCGGGCATCATGCAACCCACACAAGCCGAAATGCTGACAAATATTTTACATTATCTATGTTGATTAACAATTTTAATTATCAATAACGCAATTGCCATCATAAATTGAACTTGATCTATTACACAAGAAAAAACCGGAAGCTATAACTTCCGGTTTTTACAAATATACTTTTTCCAAAAACTCTAAATTATTAGAAAGTATAACGAATTCCAAAACCAATTTGGTGGGCATTAAAATCGGCTTTAATCTTTACACCACCATCGTTCTTAACTTTAGCTGGAACGGTTTGATAGTACCTATATTCAAAAGTTAGGTCCAGATTATTTGTTAGGCCATAGCTAACACCTGTCATAAATTGGTAGGCAAAAGCATTGTTGTTACCCTTTATGAGTTTAGGATCGGTACCTTCTAAATGATAGTTTTTAGCACCAATTATTGATAACCCCAAACCACCCCCAACAAAGAATTCAAAATTATCGCTTAAAGGGATATCTACATACAAATTCGACATTATCGTAAATTGGCGGACTGTACCATTTGTTTCAGCTGATGCACCAAGAAAATTAAGATTCTTAGCACCTTGAAATTTATAACCTAATTCAAATTCAGAACGCAAATATTTACCCCAATCATACCCAACCGCAGCATTTAATGCAAAACCGGTTTTGAATTTTTGGTGCAGAATACCCAAGCCCTCAATCTCTAGATTATTTTGTGAGCTTGGGCTAAAAAACATAGAGGTCTTTAATCCAACATAAAGACCCTTGTCTTGCGCTTGTACAGAAGTAGTTAGGACACTAACACCTGCTAAAAGTGTAAGCATAAAATATGATTTTTTCATAATTAATAATCCCCTGACATTAAAAAAATATTAATAGTATATTACAACATTGCATAATTGCAGTCACGTCATAGTGGTATAAAACAAACAGATTAATTTTTTATTAATTTTTTTGCTACCTAAAGCAAATAACATTTTGTTACAGTATATAACGTAATTTTTTTACTTATCATTATAAAAACATAACAAAAAATATTATATACCTTGGGTTAACAAATGTTGATGATGCAACATATTCAATAAATGTTCGGTTACCACATCAATTGATCCGGCCGCTGTGAAAACCTGTTCCATCTCGCCTAAATCGCCATTACAATGCAAAACAAGCTGACATCCCGCTGATAACGATTTTCGGGTACGTTCGGATATAATACCCGATAACGCTTTCATTGAAAGATCATCCGACAACAATATTCCCTGAAACCCAATGATATCGCGAATAACTTTTTTAATAAGAACTGGCGATGTTGTAACGGGATGGTCGGGATCAATTCTGTCAATCTGGATATGGGCGGTCATAGCCATAGGCATATCAGCCAGCAACTGAAATGGCTTAAAATCGGTTTTTTTCATCACCGTCAAATCTTCCGTAATACGCGGTAGATGGTGATGGCTGTCAACCTGTGCACGCCCATGGCCTGGAATGTGCTTTATTATTGGCAAAATATGTTGATTCAAATAAGTCTCGGCCATACAGCGCCCAAGCTTGGCAACAATATCTGGATCTGATGAAAAAGCCCTATCACCAATAATTGGGTCTTGTCCATCAATAATCAAATCAAGCACGGGGGCACAAACCGCATTAAGCCCAAGATCGGTAAGTTCGCGGGCAATTAACACTGCATTATTAGCCAACTCTTGTTTGGCCTTTTGTGGATCCTTAATCCACAAATCACCAAAATACTTTGCAGGCGGAGGAAGCCGCCAATGGGGTGGTTTTAACCGACAAACACGACCACCTTCTTGATCAATAAGAAAAAGGAACTTACGGCTGCCATAAAACTGACAAATCGATGAGATTAGATGCCGAACCTGTTTAGGTTCATCAATATTGCGGCCAAAAATAATAAAACCTGCTGGACGAAAATGTTTTAAAAGCTGTTTTTCAGCCGAACTTAAAACAAGCCCCCCTAACCCAACGATAATTGGTGCGATCATGGCATTGACGCAACAATGCAATCTTGACCCTTGTTCTTAATATTTTGGCAAAGAACATTGGCTGTATTGCGATCTGCAACTGGTCCAGCAACGACACGGTAGGTAAAGCCCTTGTTTGCACCCAAATCAACTTTTTTTACCTGCATTTTTACCGTTCCCAACACAGCCGACAAATCGCGCTCAAACTTAGTGGCGGCGGCTTGGGCACCATCAGGTGATCGTACCGAGGCTAACTGGGCATAATAAATTCCAACAGGACCAGATGTTATTTGAGTATTATTGACGACATTATTATTCGTGTTATTGACAACAGGTGTTTGAAGAGCGGCACTCTGCACAGCTGGTTTCAATGGCGGCAATTCCATAACAATTGTTGCCGTAGCAGCACCGGATACGTTCGCATCAGAAACACCCGTTACACTAGCAGGATTACTATTTCCACTATTTTGGTTCACAGCAACTTGTTCGACTGGGTTTATTGGATTTTCGGGCCCGGGTAATAACGTTTCAATACGATCTGGACTGGTGTTAGAGCCTGTTATGCCCTGATAAATCTGTAAATCCTGGGCATTGTTTTCCCCAGCGGCAGGTTTAACCCTGATGGGCGTTACATCCGCTGTAATAATTGGTAATGAATCGGGGTTAACAGGAACTTGGTTTCTACTTCCTGGCCATGCAATCACCGCAACTGCAATCACTAAAAGTGCTCCAACACCCGAAAAAATTACAACTCGACGTCGATTGTTATGTGCAGCTTCTGGCTTAACTTGTCCAGCGGAAGGATTGGTTGTTGCAGATCCACCCTGCAAGAATTGGGGTACATTATCTTCGTAACTATCTGTGGATTCCGGTTGAGTTTGGCTTGTTACAATGTCGACATCATCGGCTGACATATTTTCTTGATATTCGTCATATTCATCCAAATTACCTGAATCATCACTATCGCGCCCCGAATCATAAGCAGAGTTTGGCTGTTGGACTGGCTGCTGATATTTTGTTTGGTTAACAAAAGGTGCTTCTGTCTTGCCGGCGCTGGCTACTGTATGAAGATTTGTTTTGGTATAGCCGACATGTAGTTGATCATTTTGGTTTGTATCATGATTGCTGTTAACCGAATAATCGTCCTCGCCTACTACCCCATGTTGATCAACATTTACTTCACCAACCTGCATTTCTTGATTGTCATCAACGTTATAAGCAGCTTGATGGACAGGAAAAGATGGTTCATCTAATTGAAGCGTAAGTCCCTGTTTTGCAACCGGGCTGTCTTCACGCCAGTCTTCCATATCAATATGGCGGTTAATCCGCGGATTACCTAATGTATGGCGGTATGACTGATTCGGAAATTCATCAACAGGCACTGTTTTTGCCCCATTCTCATTTATCTGTGAATTGTCTAAATAGCCTTGCTTATAGGCTGGTTGTGCTGGGCTCATATTGCATCTCCGTAACCGGTTCAACCCCCATGATTTTCAGACCGCATCTTATCACAATTCCAACACTATGCACTAGTGCCAATCGCGCTAATGTTACGTCCGCTTGTTCGGGGACAATAAAACGCAGATTACTTTCGTCTTTGCCTTTTCCTTTGGTATACAGCACATGGAAAAGATGCGCCACCTCATAAAGATAATATGCAATACGGTGGGGTTCTTGGGCTTGGGCTGCAGACTCAACAACCTTAGGCCAAGTTCCCAACATTTTTATCAAAGCCATCTCAGCCTCGTCAGTTAGCTGATTGAACTGTGCATTTGGCAAATCACGCTCATCAATCAACAATTGTGGAAAATCTCTTTTCAGCCGACGCCACACAGAACATGTACGGGCGTGGGCATACTGGACGTAATAAACCGGATTGTCCCGCGATTGATCAATGACTTTTGTTAGGTCAAAATCAAGGGGAGCATCATTTTTACGGGTCAGCATGATAAAGCGTACGACATCCCGTCCAACTTCATCCATTACTTCTCGTAAAGTTATAAAGGTACCAGCCCTTTTTGACATTTTAACTGGTTGACCATCACGCAAAAGACGTACCATCTGACAGATTCTGGCTTCAAATCGAGCCTGACTTGCGGTTATTGCCGCAACTGCCGCCTGTAACCTTTTAACATATCCGGCATGATCGGCACCCCAAACGTTAATAAGGACCTTATCACCGCGCCGAAATTTACTAAATTGATAGGCTATATCCGTTGCAAAATACGTCCAACTTCCATCGGATTTACGCAGTGGCCGATCGACATCATCACCAAAAGAAGTTGATCGAAACAGCATTTGTGGCCTTGGTTCCCAATCTTCGGGGGCTTTTGTACCCTTGGGGGCTTCAAGAATACCCGTATAGATTAAACCCATTTTTTCTAACTCAGCGATTGCCTTATCTACCCCACCTGCGTCAATCAGCGCTTTTTCCGACGAAAAAAGATCATGTTTGATACCAAGTTCAAGCAAATCTGTTTTAATATTTTGCATCATCATATGAACAGCATATTGACGAAAAACAGGTATCCAATCCTTGGATGGCTGATTTAACCATTTGCGCCCGTCTTTCTTGGCAATAGTAGCGCCAACATCTTTCAAATATTCACCAGGGTAATAACCACTTGGTATCTCACCAATATCGATCCCTAATGCTTCTTGATAGCGTAAATAGCATGAATTTGCCAATACATCGACCTGAGCACCAGCATCGTTAATGTAATATTCTTTGGTAACATGGTATCCTGCTTTCAGCAGCAATGACGCTAATGCATCACCTACAACCGCCCCACGTGCATGTGCCAAATGCAACGGACCAGTTGGATTGGCAGAAACATATTCAACATTAATACGTTTGCCTTGTCCAATTTGGCTATCGCCATAATTCATATCGGACTTAATAATATGGTGAAGAACCTGGCGCCAACTTTGTTCATGCAAACGACAATTGATAAAACCTGGCGCCACTACTTCAACTGCAGCCACATCACGATAGGTTTTAATCTGGTCAATAAGCTTATTGGCAACCTCGATAGGTGATAGGCGCAACTTTTTACCTATGATGAGTGCCGCATTGGTACTTAAATCACCAAATTTGCTATCACGAGGCTGTTCAACCTGTACTGCACTAAAATCACCAGATTGATATTCATGCGGCCAAATCAAAGCAATGCTTTTCATCAACTGATGATAAAAAACTTTAAATAAATCCATAGTTACAAGCCTTAAACAGAAAAATTAAAAACTAATGCCTAAATTAATAAATTAGCTTTTGTAATTTGCAACGTTATTCCATGCGCTGTAAATCAAAAAGACGGCGATGCTCGGTTAAGGCAAAACGATCAGTCATGCCGGCAATATAATCTGCGATATGACGTGCCGTTCGCATCTGGCCGGGTTGTAAATCTTTTATTTGCCATTCATTTGGTAAGGAAGCCGGAAACTGAATATAATAATCGAAAAGATCATGTACTATTTTTTTTGCCTTAACTGCCGTACGGTTCACCTGATAGTGACGATACATCCTACGAAAAAGGAATGATTTTAATTCTTGTGCCTGAATCCGGAAGTTAGGTGAAAAATGTGCTATATCTTCTGGACATATTCTAATGTCTTCGGTGCTTTTGATTTGGTAGCAATCAATTTGCTTCAAACTGTAACGAATAACATCGTTGACCATACTATGTACCAGTTGACGTACCAATTCATGTCGTAGCCTAGACCCGTGAAGAGATGGATATTTTTTTAAAACCTCTTTTAATATATCGCCAATAATTGAAATAGCGGCCAGTTCATCCATTGTAAAAAGGCTAGCCCTAAGCCCATCATCAATATCATGGCTGCTGTAGGCGATGTCATCGGCGATAGCAGCTATTTGTGCTTCTAATCCTGGCCGGTCTGAAAGACGTAAATCCTGTTTTTCTAACGAATACGCCATAATATAAGCCGAAATTATATCGGTTGGGTTGGTTGGTTGATTCGCTTTATTGGTCAATGGTCCGTTATGTTTAATAACCCCTTCTAAGCATGCCCAGCTAAGGTTAAGACCATCAAAGCTTGGGTAACGTTTTTCCAGCTCAACCAAAATCCGGAATGTTTGTTCGTTATGGCTAAACCCGCCATATGGTTGCATCGATGCTGCCAGTGCATCCTCACCAGCATGACCGAATGGGGTATGCCCTAAATCATGTGCCAAAGCTAAGGCCTCGGCCAAGTCTTCATCAACCCCAAGAATTCGGCTTATTGTTCGGGCAATCTGGGCAACCTCAAGGCTATGGGTTAGACGTGTTCGATAATGATCCCCTTCGTGTGCTATAAAGACTTGTGTTTTATGTTTTAATCGACGAAATGCCATGCTATGGATAATACGATCGCGATCACGCTGAAACGGTGTGCGCAAATTGCTGTCGGCTTCAACATAAAGCCGTGCTGCATCTCGCTCAGCATTGCTGGCATAAGGTTGCAATTGAATGATGGTAAAGGACACAGACATGAACACTTTCTTTAAAAGGAATCTTTAGAAAAAAGATAGAATAGCCAAAGTCAAATAGCAAACCCAAAGAAGACGCATTATTCTTTTAACGATTTATTATCTTTATTTTCTGCAAAATAAACCTATATATAGGTCTAATAAAAGCACCCGATCCCAGGATACCAAATTATGAAATCGCTTTATCATTCTACTGCCACAAACACAATCAATACAGAATCACTGCATGTGACACCACAGGCTTTTCAACAGATTGAATCAATCCTGGCTCAGGAAAAGAAAACAGGCGGATACCTTCGAATAGCTGTTTTAGGTGGTGGATGTTCTGGTTTTCAGTATCATTATACAATTACAACCAGCCAAGAAACTGATGACATCTTAATTGGCAAAGCCGGCAGAGGTGTTGTTGTTGATACAACCTCGTTGCCATTTCTGGTGAATTGTGTACTTGATTTTGTTGAAGATTTATCTGGGGCTGGATTTCATATTAACAATCCTAATGCCCAGGCATCCTGTGGTTGTGGTAATTCTTTTGCACCAAAAATATAACTAATTACGCACTTAGTTCCCAAGCTGATTGGTTGTTTTAATTTACCTCTACCAAAGACGTTATAGCATGGCACCCATGAATGAAAAATCGATATCAATCGCTAGCTGGAATATTAATTCGATTAGAGCGCATTTACCCCAGCTTACCCATTGGTTGCGGCAAGAACGACCGGATGTTGTTTTACTACAGGAAATTAAATGTCTTGAATTGCAGTTTCCAACCCAAGAAATTGAAGAACTTGGCTACAATTTACGAATTGTAGGACAGAAAACCTATAATGGTGTTGCTGTTTTAAGCAAATTTCCCATCCAGATTGAGCATGACAAGTTGCCTGGGTTATCAGCAGATGATCAGGCACGTTATCTTGAAGTCATCGTTGAAGCACAAAAAAGTGTCTGGCGGATTGCCAATGTTTATGTTCCCAATGGCAACCCCTACCCGGGTGACAAGTTCGATTACAAACTGCGCTGGCTTCATTGTCTGCGCACACATGCAGAGAACATTCTATCATACGAAGAGAAAACAATTATCGGGGGGGATTTTAATATAGCCCCGCAAGATTTGGATGTATATGACCCTGCTGGTTGGCAGAACGATGCTTTGTGCCGCCCTGAAAGCAGGCAGTTTTACCGGCAATTATTGAATCTTGGGTATAGTGATGCTTTACGTTTATTATACCCCAAAGATCA
Source organism: uncultured Rhodospirillaceae bacterium (assembly GCA_964414755.1). Classification (GTDB taxonomy): domain Bacteria; phylum Pseudomonadota; class Alphaproteobacteria; order JAEUKQ01; family JAEUKQ01; genus JAEUKQ01. The sequence continues at coordinate 19,672 of CAYPXH010000016.1, forward strand.
AATTTATACGTTCTGGGATTATCAGGGTGGTTGCTGGCCCCGTAATGCCGGACTACGCATTGACCATTTATTATTATCTCCACAAGCAGCCGATGTTTTAAAAGATGTTCAAGTTGATAAATATCTGCGTGCCGATGATAAACCATCAGATCATGTTGCAATTGTTGGCAAATTTGGCGATTATAGTAATATCCCAAATATCACTATGCACTCTGCACCACATTAAAAGCGATTGTACTAATTATTACCTTCAATGTCTTTATCTTGACTTGAAAACTTAAAATCTTTAGCTGTTGTAATGTTTTTATCATTTACATAAGAATGAATTGATCACATGAAAACAATCGCCCTTGTTGTAGCAGCTGGTCGTGGTGAGCGTTTTGGCCGATCACTGCCAAAACAATATTGTTTACTCGCTGGAAAGCCGGTTATTAGATATAGTTTGGAAACATTAACCAATAACCCGCATATTCACGCTGTCGCCGTTGTTGGACAGCCAGACCATGCTGATTTCTATAAGGACGCAACAAACGGTCTTAAGCTTTTACCTTTTATTGCCGGTGGTCAAACCCGGCAGCAGTCAGTTAAAAAAGGCCTTGAGGCAATACAAATTTATAAGCCAACCCATGTACTTATCCATGATGCAGCGCGACCTTTTGTTACACCAAAGTTGATTCAAAGCTTAATTGATGGCCTTAACGAATCACCAGCGGTTATCCCTGCAACAGCAGTTGTTGATACGTTAAAGCGTACTGATCATCAATTGCGGATTACAGGCACAGTTGATCGTCAATCATTATGGCGGGCGCAAACACCGCAAGCATTCGATTACCAGTTAATATATGCTGTACATAAAAAATATACAGAACATAATTTTACAGATGACGCCAGCCTGTTCGAGGCCCAAGGGATTTCACCCTTGATTGTTATTGGTGATGATGACAATATGAAAATAACGCTTGAACAAGATTTGGCAAAGGCAGAAAGAATTTTGGCTGCACCTTCAATTTACGAATATCGCTGTGGTATGGGTTTTGATGTTCATGCTTATAAAACCGGAGATTATGTTACCTTAGGCGGCATAAAAATTGCCAACCATCATGCTCTCGAGGGGCATTCCGATGCTGATGTTGGCTTACATGCCTTGGCTGATGCTATTTTAGGGGCGATTGGTGCCGGTGACATTGGTCAGCATTTTTCGCCCAAAGATATGCGGTGGCGTGGTGCTGATTCCAGTATTTTCATTAAACACATCATGGAAATGGTTTTTAAAAAATCAGCCCACGTTATTAACGCTGATATAACCTTTATTTGCGAAAACCCAAAAATTGGCCCGCATCGCCAGGCGATGACTGAAAAAATTGCTGCCCTGCTTCATATATCACATGATCGGGTGAATATTAAGGCTACGACAACGGAAAAACTTGGTTTTACCGGACGTGAAGAAGGGATAGCAGCACAAGCAGTTGTAAGTATTGCACTACCCACCAATCGTTGATAAACAATTCTTGATAACAGAAAGACTCGTAAAAAAATCTGATAACCCTTGTAGTTGGCTATTGCAAAAACCTTTTATTGTTCTTGATAATGAAAACCACAGTTGACAAACTAGAAAAGTGTAAATAATTAAAGTGTGGAAAAGGCACCCGGCGAATGTGCAAAAACTATTTTTCAATTTTGGCCGGAAATCCAATTTATAAGTGGCTTATGCCGGATTAGCTCAGTGGTAGAGCAACTGATTTGTAATCAGTAGGCCGCAAGTTCGAATCTTGCATCCGGCACCATTTTCTTTGCAAAATCGAATACTTTATATCTGCATAACGTTGTTGGATTAGTATAAAAAGACATTTTGTGTCTTTTTATTCAGCTTATATATCCCGTTTTGATATTGACATACCTTACTTGATCGTCATAGGCTGGTCCATCATCATTTGATGGTGGTGGATCAACCTTAAGGGAGAAACTCGATGAAAAGATATTTGTGGCAAGCACTTGCCGTTGCTGGGCTTACGCTGTCAGCAATTGCACCAGTGCAAGCACAGAACAAGACACTTGTATACTGCTCAGAAGGCAGTCCGGAAACTTTCAACCCACAATTGGCAACTTCGGGCACAACATTTGATGCTTCGTCAATTGCCATTTACAATCGTTTGGTTGAGGTGCGTGGCAGCAAGACTGAGGCAGAACCAGGCTTAGCCCAATCATGGACAGTTTCTGATGATGGCCTAGCCTATACATTTTATCTACGCCGTGGCGTTCAGTGGCATACAACACGCAACTTTACACCAACCAGACCATTTAACGCTGACGATGTTTTATTCAGCCTTAAACGTATGATGGATGAAAAACATCCTTATCACAAGGTTTCAGGCGGAAATTACATCTATTTTAACGAAGTTGATGGACCAAATTTAATTAAATCAGTCGAAAAAGTTGATGATTATACAGTAAAAATTACCTTGACCAAACCTGATGCTACCTTCATCAGCATTTTAACGTTGCATTCATTTTCAATTCTGTCGGCTGAATATGCTGATAAATTATTGAAAGCGGGTACACCGGAAAGACTGGACACCGACCCAGTGGGAACAGGGCCTTTCGTCTTAGTGAATTACCAAAAGGATTCGGCAATTCGGTATACGAAGAATGATAAATATTGGCGTGGTGCAGCTAAAATTGATACTTTAGTTTTTGCAATCACAAAAGATGCTTCCATTCGTTATCAGAAAATGCGTGCGGGTGAATGCCATGTGATGGCATACCCCAATCCGGCCGAGATCGAAGCAATGAAAGCCGATAAAAATCTGCGCGTTTTACAACAAGAAGGTTTCAATATCGGTTATCTTGCTTTTAACACAGAAAAGAAGCCCTTCAATGACAAACGTGTACGGCAGGCTATCAACATGGCTTTAAACAAAGCCAATATTGTTAAGGCCGTATATCTTGGTTCGGGAACACCAGCAACAAACCCGATCCCGCCAACTCTTTGGTCTTATAATAAAAGCGTAAAAGACTATCAGTATGATGTTAACAAGGCTAAGGAATTATTGGCTGCTGCCGGTTATCCTAATGGCTTTGAAGCAACATTATGGTGGATGCCAGTTCAACGTCCATACAACCCAAATGCCAAGGCAATGGCTGAATTAATGCAGGCCGATTTGGCAAAAGTTGGCATTAAAGTTCGCCTAGTTAGCTATGAATGGGGTGAATATTTAGACCGTTTGCGCAAAGGCGAACATGATATGGGGTTGCTTGGCTGGACAGGTGACTATGGTGATCCAGACAACTTCTTTGGCAACCTGTTGTCATGCGCTGCTGCTGGCTCTAGCACAGCTCGGTGGTGCCATAAACCCTTTGATGACTTAATTGTTAAGGCACGGCAAGTAAGTAATCAAGCCGAACGTACAAAACTTTACGAACAAGCACAGGTTATCTTTAAGGAAGAAGCACCATGGTTTACCATTGCGCACTCGATAGCTACCGAGATTACCCGGTCCAATGTGACAGGTTATCAAATTAGCCCGTTTGGTTCGCATGATTTTTATGGTGTTGAATTGAAGTAATTTTTACTTCTTAAATTGCCAAGGGCTTTATCTTTCAGGTAAAGCCCTTTTTTTTATTTTATAGCGGTTCTATATGATGTAACAGCACTGTTTCATAAAATTAATGTACTACAAGATGAATTCTTGGTCATAAATATGGAATAACTAAAAAGAATAGTTTACTTTTTCTTCAGAAGTCTGTTTATTGATGCCTAATTGTTATTGATGACCCCGTTGAAAGATTAAAGCAGGCAAATGTTGCGTTTTTTTCTCAATCGCTTTTTATTATTAATACCAACTTTTATTGGTGTTACGCTGCTGACGTTTTCTATGGTCCGTCTGATCAAGGGTGATCCGATAACCGCAATGCTTGGCGAACGCGCCGTTGACCCCCGCTGGGTTGAAGAAGCCAAGGCAAGACTTGGTTTAGATCAGCCGTTAATTGTGCAGTACGGCATTTACATTAGTCAGGTTGTACAAGGCGATTTGGGAAATTCTATTGTTACATCCAAACCAGTTCTTAGCGAATTTTGGGATTTGTTTCCTGCAACAATAGAGCTTGCGCTATCGGCCATGTTGTTTGGTATTGTTTTTGGCATACCGCTTGGAATTATTGCTGCCCTAAGACGCGGTAAAGTTAGCGATTATCTAACAATGGGCACAGCCTTGACAGGACAATCACTACCAATTTTTTGGTGGGGTCTTTTGTTGATATTGTTATTTTCCATTACGCTTGGCTGGACACCTGTATCAGGTCGCTTGTCTTTTGAATTTTATGTCGAGCCAATCACAGGATTTTTATTGTTGGATTGTATCCTAAGCAATGATTGGCCGGCTTTTTATTCCGCCATGCACCACCTTATACTTCCGACATTGGCACTTGGAACAATTCCACTTGCCATTATTGCGCGTATGACTCGTTCATCGATGATCGAGGTAATGGGTGAAGACTATATAAGAACAGCAAAAGCTAAAGGGTTAAACCCCAAAAGGATCGTTTTAATCCATGGTCTGCGCAATGCCCTGATACCGGTTATTACTGTTATCGGCCTTCAAACTGGCTCGCTGCTGGCGGGTGCTGTATTGACAGAAACGATATTTTCTTGGCCTGGTATTGGCAAATGGCTTATCGATTCGCTTGACCGGCGTGATTACCCTGTTTTGCAGGGAGCAGTTTTATTAGTTGCCAGTTTTATCATGATTGTTAACTTCATAATCGATATTTTATATGGGCTTATAAACCCAAGGATTCGCCATGGCCGCTGAAATAGACCAAAAAACATCCCATCAAGTAATAGTTCCAAGTGTTTTTGCAGAATTTTGGCGCAACTTTTCAAGAAACAAAGGGGCACTGGTTGGTTTTTTTCTGATTGTTGCCCTAATTATCGTTGCGATTTTAGCGGACTTATTGGCCCCTTATGATCCTGCATACCAGTTTGAAGGACGTTTTCTGTTACCACCCGCCTGGGTAGAAGGCAGTATGGTTGACCATTTTTTGGGCACAGATAACGTTGGGCGTGATATTTTATCACGGCTTATTCATGGTGCACGTTTATCTCTGATTATCGGGTTAATCGTTGTTACACTTTCGTTGGTTTTTGGTGTATCACTTGGGTTGATTGCCGGTTATTTTGGCGGCTGGGTTGATTTTATGATCATGCGTCTTATGGACATTATTCAAGCACTCCCTAGCCTTCTCATGGCCTTGGTAATTATTGCAATCTTAGAAAAAAGTCTAACAAACGCTATGATTGCTATATCGATTACAGTCTTACCACATTACGCCCGCTTAACACGGGCTGCAGTTATATCTGAAATTAACAAAGAATATGTTATTGCTTCACGTGTTGCTGGCGCTGGTTCATTAAGACTTATGTTAATAACATTGCTGCCAAACTGTCTTCCGCCATTAATTGTGCAAGCAACTTTAAGTTTTTCAAGCGCCATTCTTGATGCAGCCGCGCTTGGTTTTTTGGGGTACGGCGCACAACCACCAACAGCCGAATGGGGAACAATGTTATCTGAAGCACGCAGTTTTATCACACAGCATCCATGGATTGTTACTCTACCTGGGTTATGTATTTTGATAACCGTATTGGCCTTTAACCTAATGGGTGATGGATTGCGTGATGCCCTAGACCCTAAACTAAAGCGGACATAACATGCCTTTATTGGACATTCGCAATCTAACAGTTGAATTCCCAACCACACGCGGGGCATTTCGTGCTGTTGATGGACTAAATTTGTCGATTGAAGCTGGTCAAACCCTTGGAATTGTTGGGGAATCGGGTTCAGGGAAAAGTGTTACGATGCTTGCTGCGATGGGCCTTGTTCCTTGGCCTGGTCAGGTTCGTGCCGACACTTTGCAATTTAGTCAGGTGGATTTATTGCGCATTTCCGCAGCCAAAAGACGCAGCATGCTTGGCAAAGATGTAGCCATGATCTTTCAAGAACCAACAACAAGCCTTAACCCATGTTTTACCATCGGGTATCAGATCATGGAAACCCTAGCTATTCACCAAGGTGGCACTAAACGCGATAGACGTCGAAAAGCAATTGAATTATTAGACCGCGTTGGCATTCCCGCACCAGATAAAAGGCTTGATTCATACCCGCACCAATTATCTGGGGGCATGAATCAGCGGGTGATGATTGCAATGGCAATTGCATGTAATCCCAAATTACTTATTGCAGATGAACCAACAACCGCTCTTGATGTCACGATTCAGGCACAAATTCTTGATTTACTGCGCAAATTGCAACAAGAAACTGGTATGGCACTAATCTTGATAACCCATGATATGGGTGTGGTTGCCGAAATGGCTGAGCAGATTATGGTAATGTATGCCGGTCAGGTTGTTGAAAAACAACCAGCAGATCGGTTGTTTAGAAATCCTCAGCATCCTTATACCGCTGCTTTGCTGCAAGCCCTGCCCGAACGCAGCCGCCAGGGAGAAAGCTTATTATCCATCCCTGGCACTGTTCCAGGTGCTTATGATCGATTAAGTGGTTGTTTGTTTCACCCACGTTGCCAGAAAGTTCAAGAAACATGCCGAATTAATGCACCGGCACTGCAAGAAAATGAAAAACAGCAACATGTTCGTTGTCACTATCCCTTAGGTCAACCTCTATCATGAATCTACAAAATAGCCCCCAAGAAATTGATAATGTTGTACTAAAAACCGTTAATCTTGCCAAATACTATAATTTAAAAAGTGGTTTTTTTGGTAAGATTCAAACGCTAAAAGCCGTAAACGGGGTGCATTTATCATTAAAAACAGCACAGACCCTTGCAATCGTTGGGGAATCGGGCTCAGGAAAATCAACTTTAGCCAGAATGATTACGCTTATTGAACGCCCCACCCTAGGGCAACTATTTTTACAAGGGCAAGACGTCAGTAACCCCAATAGATCGACGTTGAAACAATTTAGACCATTTGTTCAGATGATTTTTCAAAATCCATATGGTTCACTGAACCCAAGACATAAAATTGGTAATTTGCTTGCTGAACCATTAAAAATTAATACCCCCCTTAAGCTATCCGAACGGCGCGAAAAAGTTATAACGATGCTTGGAAAGGTTGGATTACGTCCAGAACATGCGCAACGGTACCCGCATATGTTTTCAGGCGGTCAACGCCAACGTATTGCTATCGCCCGCGCATTAATGCTCAACCCCAAAATTGTTGTCGCCGACGAATCTGTTTCAGCACTCGATGTGTCAGTTCGTGCGCAGGTTTTAAATCTGATGGCATCCCTACAACAAGAGTTAAAACTCTCTTATATTTTTATCTCACATGACCTAACGGTTGTTAAACATATTGCCGATAGTGTTGCTGTGCTTTACCTTGGCAAAATTGTTGAACATGGTACCAAAGACCAAATATTTTCAGGCGCATTACATCCTTATACCCATGCGCTTTTGGCAAGTACGCCCTCTGTTGATAATCCTAAACAATCTGGGCGAATTGTTTTGAAGGGAGAAATGCCTTCACCGCTTGCACCACCACCGGGATGTACTTTTCATAAACGTTGTCCCCACGCAACAGATCTATGTACAAAAATGATCCCAGAGTTGCGACCTGTGAATGGTCACCAGGTTTCATGCCATCATGCTGAAAAATTTGTCCAAACCGGCTTAAAGTAATTCACAAAACTTGTACCCCGTTTTATTTTATGATATAATCAACCTATCTGTTGATGGGAGGGTACCTTGGCAAATTTATTGCTTGTTGGACTATCTAGAAAACTAGTTATTCTGGGGACTTTATTTTTTGTTGTTCCACAGTTATCGGCTCAAGCACCCGCGAGCCCAGCGGATTTTATCCGCAGTATTGCTGACGAAGCGATTAACACATTAACTACTGCAGGCATAGATAAAAAAACACGGGAAGACCGGATGCTTACCTTCCTTGATAAATATGCCGACATACCCGGTTTAGCTAAGTTTGTTGTTGGAAGATATTGGAACCGCTCAACCGACCAACAGAAACAGGAATATGTTATGATATTTCGGTTGTACAATGCCAAAAATTTTGCAGCACTTTTGGCAACATATTCAGGGCAGAAGCTTGACATCATCCGAACAACTAAGAATCAAAATTCTTATATTGTTGTCACGGTTATCACTGGTAAAACAGCCTTAGATCGTCTGCAAATCGATTGGCAATTACGTTTTGAACAAGAACGCTATCTCATTACCGATTTTGTTGTCGAGGGACTGAGCCAGGCTGCAACCCTTCGGGATGATTTTGCAACCATACTAAAAGGCAGCAACGATTTAACAAAGCTGATCGAGCTTTTACGGCAAAAGGTTGCTGCCAACACCAATTAATACCCAAGAATGACAAAAATTGATCAATCTTAGATGCTCAATTTATGCTACGCGTAATGTTATGGCTTTGCACCATTCTTAAGGGCTTCTGTTGCAAGCTCAACGCACAATTTCAAAGCTAAATCTTTCTCGGCCTGGCTCATTGAAGCCACGCGCGCATCCTTGCCCATTTGCTCTTCACATACTTGGCGTGCCAGTTTTTCGTTGCTGTCGCCACAAGCGGCCAAACCCAGGGCGCTAAAAGCTACTACCCCAGCAAGGGTTACTTTTGTCAATAAACGCATTATATAGTTCCTTATTTAAGGTTTTATGTTGATAAAGGGAAAAACATTTCCCGCTGAGAATTGTGTCAGAAAACAGGGCTTATAGCAATATTTGATTAAACTTCAACGTGTTTTAATAGTCGAATGTGGTAATTTTGTAACATTTAATTACTAAATATTGTAAATTGGTTGAGATACAAAAATAGGATATATTGTCAGATTCTGATTGACCAGCTTCTAGAAGATTTTTATGGTACCCAACATCTTGGTCGCATACTGTGGGCGCGTAGCTCAGTGGAAGAGCACATCCTTCACACGGATGGGGTCACAAGTTCAATCCTTGTCGCGCCCACCATATTATAAGCTAATCTCAACCTTATCCTAATTTTACCTCTGGCGCACTTTTGGCGCACTATTTGGAAAAAGGGGGAAATTAATCCCCCCTCTCCCCTAAAACTTATACCATACGCCCATCATTACATTATGGCTACTGATTCTGGTTTTAATATTCTTAACATGATAAGGGTTTGTTTCAAAACGTCCTTCTTTTGTAGTAAAATAACGATAATCAACCGACATTGTTACATGATCAGATAAATTAACACCCACCCCAAAATACCTTGATAGGCTTGTTCATTCTATGATACGTCGACACCAATGCCAAGCAGCGCAATATATTTATTAATCATTAAATTGATCATAAACTAAAGTCTATTGGCCCAAGTGCAACCGCCATAAACTAAAACGGTTATTTTGTACTGTTTCATTTAACAGCAGAAAGACAGTTTGACTATTGAATAGTGCCAATTGGGCTTGAGACATCATGGGGCTACGATCACTGCGATTCAACTGCTGTGTGATAGGTTTTTGAGATAATTTGCCCGATTGATCCAGTTGCATCATGCTGATGTAGCCGCTACCTTTTGTGGAAGATGCATTCTTATGATCAAAATGAAAAAAAGTTAATAACCAACTGTTATTTTGTTGAGAGAATAGATTAATATATGGATAGGTGGTAAATTCTAGGGAATTATTAAGGATTAGCTGTGAAACATCTAAAGTGATTGTTACCGGCCATTCAGCATCAGATAATTGTTTCCAGTCACCAACGGGTTCGGTTCTTATCAGCAGTTTTAAATGATGATCAACTAGTTGGGGAACAACCAATTGCCGCTGTAACCGTTCAGTAGCTGAAGGTAATTTGATAAAAAATCGTGTCTGCAGATTTGCAATTTCATGCGCTGGAATCGGGTTTGCATAGGCGTATTTTTTTTGCACAGGCTTTTGAAAACCCATTTGTTCCCAAACCATTGGGTTCCCAGGCAGATGCGAAAACTCCCACAAATTAATGCCAACTTCGTTTATCACCTTACCTGATTGTAATTCAAGCGCCCCAACTGTTAATGTACCATCATAGTTGATAAAAGAAGGCTCGTACCATTTTCCTGTTTCTATACTTTCTTTCCAGGTTGTTACAATTCTTAAACGTTCCTTATCCTGGCGATACGGACATTGTTCAACAATTTCAAAAAAATCCCCATCTTGGTTATCCGAAGCCTCGGACGGGCGTTGAATAAAAACCCACAAACAGGATATTTTACGCCCAACAGTCGTCGGATGTAAGATAATGGCTGGTAAATTTGCCAATGAGCCTTTTATATACCCATAATCAATGGCTTCTTGCCGATTGTTTTTGGAAACACGATAGGTTTTTAAGGTCTTAATCGCCCAGGAAGACAGGGTGTGTTGCTGGGCATATTTTTTATTCATTTCATGATCCAGCTCTGCCACTGCAAGGTAAAAATCCTGTGCGTCAGCAGCAATAATTGCAGCTGAAAATAGGTTATTATGCGTGCTTATGTTTTTGATAACCCATTCCTGCTTTTTTTGATCATCCTTGTCCAGCTCTACCACCCAATAGTCAATCTTATCATCGGCTTTTGGTGCAGGTGTACTAACCCCTACTCGACAAGCATAAAAAAAACGATCATCCAAATTTTTTATTTCACATGCCAACAAGCTGCGCCCCTTTATCAAATTTGTTGGAGGCGTTGGCAGTTGCACCTTCTGCCATTCAGCAGCCATTACCTGGCCCGTGCCAATTACCATTGATAGAAGCATAACAAAGATCATGCGCGCCATTTGTGACCTCTTATAAATTTCAAGTAAAATGCAAAAATTTTTTGATCGTTATTTTAACCATAAATAAGGCAAAAATAAGGC
>CAYPXH010000017.1:0-29726 GCA_964414755.1 uncultured Rhodospirillaceae bacterium
ACACACTCTAAGGGAGGCTCTCGCCTCCCTTCACCTTTCATATTCAAAATTAAAGATATTTTCAGTGCATCAGAAGCAAACGGCTTAAGCCAATTGATGCCACAAACACATCTAGAAAAACTCTAAACCGGGGTTAATTTATTTCTGCGACATTTGGCTTAAAGTTTTAAGCAACAATTTATACCACAACATATATTTTTCTTCAGGTAATGGCTTTTCATCATTCCATGTAACGCTGACACAGTAAACATCACCATTTTTTGCCTGTAACCAAGTTGTTAAATTTAACACACCTGGCTCCGACCCACCTTTATAAGCAATCTTGACCCAATCGTTGCGCTCGGCTAATCCTGGATTAATCTGAAACAAAGGCAAATCGGCAACTTGTTTAATAACATGGCACAGTTTTTCATTTGAAATAAACCATTCTATTTCCGGAGCTAACACTGTACCACCCATGAAAATCTCAATACTGGGTAATGGGCGTTTGTTAACTTCTCTCAATAATTCACGACGTGTACTAAACCCTGCGGCTCTAGACCATTCTGTTAACAAATCCTGATTTTTTGGGTCTTTCAGGATAAATATCTCGCGTGTTTTAAGTAAAAGCGGAATTTCCAAAACCTTCTCAATGTCTTTACGACCCAAAATATCGATTAATATGTCAGTCGCCGTATTATCACTAATAAAAATCATCAAACTTGCTAAGGTCGAGAGAGTCATCGGACTATTCTCGGGAAAATCTTGCAATAAGCCTGTTGGCAATGAACGCTGATTGTTGGCAACCCCTGGCACTGTTTGTTCCCAACGCAATTTATTTTGTTGTGCATATTGTTGTAGAACGGCTAAAACACCCAATTTGAAGGCTGAAGCTACCGCTTTTTTGTCCTGGCTTTTTGATTCAATCAACACTTGTCCGTTGCGCGTAACCAGTATCGCATTATCACCAGAAAGGCTTTTAAACTCTGCCAACACATCATCCAAGTTTTGGGGTTTATTGGCTATTGGTGTTCCAAACCAGATCATCGAAATTTTCTGTTGTTCATCAAGCCCTATATGGGTAACGACATACCAATCCTTAAATATCAGCTTATATTGAGTAGGCTGTATTTTCTCGATAGCAACTGGCTGGCCTAAGCGTTGAATAATCTGCTTTTTAACTGGATCAACAGCTTTAATATAATCTGGACCAACAAACCATTCTGGCTTCAATGGATCAACAGCAAAAATATCAGCCAACCGCTGGGCTGGTTGGTCATTCGGCGGTACATTTATTGTCTGCTGTTGTGCAAATGATTTACCAGAAAATACACCAACCATAATACATAGTAGCAATATAAAAAACTTTATAGAAATATGTTTCATAATGGTATCTCATATCTAATCAATAGAGCTGGATATTTTTAAGTACTGTCGTGCTTGAATTGGTAAAAAACAGATGGCAGCCACCAAAAGAAAAATCAACCCCATCAGCCCAAAACAAAAAAGCAAAAACAAAAAAGCATAAGATTTCCTAGCCGTTGGCACCCGAATTGTCCATAATGATCCCCAAGCCACCAAGGCAGGTAAAAGAATCATTCCAAGGATATTCCCTGCAGCTTCTGGTGTATAAATAGGCTGTGAAAAATAATTCCAGGCAAAATTATGTATTGATTCCCTAAGACCAAGCATAAATCCACTTATTGGTGAACTATCTAAAGCCCATAACACAGCAATAATCAGAAACGCTGATAAATATAAATGTGCCCTACACATAATTCTTGCTATTCTTAATGAGCGTGGAAGGATTAAGGATGCCATTGTATAATCTCCAAAATATTATGCTTTTATTTTGTAATTGGCTTATTTTGATATTTATTTTATATTATTAGAAATTTCTCATCAATTTAAAAGATAACCTTGATCATAGTTTGCATATTGCTTTTTAATTTTATCCATTAAGTAATACCTTGCTTTATAGGGACGGCTTGATTACTATAGCTACGTTAATTATACTTTAAGAAGCACTGTGAAATGTCCCCATCGTCTAGAGGCCTAGGACACTGCCCTCTCACGGCGGCAACAGGGGTTCGAATCCCCTTGGGGACGCCACAAAATCTAAACTGGCTTTCTTTCCCCAATGTATAGTTATTAAATGTTTTTAAGAAGCCCTAGGAAGCGTTCAATCATTTCCTGTGTCGTTGCAAACGATGTCACCAACCGGATGATAGGTAAATTCCCGTGATTATCTGGGTCAGGAAATGGCCAATCATAGAAAAGAACACCTTGTGATTGCAATTGCATAATCATGTGTTTTGGCAACCGCATAAAAACCTCGTTTATATCCGGTTCTGCTACCAGTTGTACCGAGGGGATTTGGCTAATTCCATCGGCCAGATTTTTTGCCAATCGGTTGGCTTGTGCGGCGTATTGATCCCAAACACCTTTCCGCCAAAATGCCTGCAATTGGCAGCTTAAGAAACGCATTTTTGATAAAACATGTCCTGAACGCTGCCAACGATAACCAAAATTTTCAACAGGCTTGGGGTTAAAAAAAACTACAACCTCAGCCGCCATAGCACCAGCCTTAGTTGCACCAAGACATAAAACATCAACACCTGCACGCCAAGTTATATCCGCCGGATGACACCGCAAAGCCAACAAAGCATTGGCAAAGCGGGCACCATCCATATGCACCAACATATCATGTTTTTTTGCTACCTTACAAATTTCTGTCACATGATTGGGCTGATACACGGCCCCCCACTCGGTTGCCTGAGTTAAACTAATAGCCGCTGGTTGAATAGAATGACGCTCGCCCTTACCTAAGGTTCTGATTTTTTGATCCAGCAAATTAGGGGCAAATTTTCCCTGTTGTCCTTCTAATAAAATCAATTTAGCACCGCCGGTAAAAAACTCGGCCGCGCCACACTCGTGAACGTGAATGTGGGCGTGTTCATGACAAAAAATAGCCCCGTATGGCGGTGTTATTGAAGCCAAGGTTAAGGCATTTGCTGCCGTACCAGAAATAATTGGAAAAATCTGAACGGGGTAATCAAAAAAATCTCTGAGTTGCTGCTCGAGGGCGCTAGTAGTCTGATCATAACCGTATGATGTATCACCATACCGATCATTTTCCCGAATAATCGCTTGTAGTATTTCCGGAATAATACCCGTAACATTATCGCTGCGAAAATCAATTATTTGATGAGACATATATTCTCCATGTGACTTTTTACCTGGCTTAGTAGCTATCATAACTAATGATTCTTACTGTTAGCAATCAAATGACAAATTATTTATCATTTGCCATTGATATTGATTGTTCCTAGAATTCAAAATGTTCCAATGTTGGAACAGTCAGAAATTAAAAATGTATTTTTTGCGTTTTTTGATACCCAGCGAGATTCGTTCTGTTTTCCAAAACCGTTCGTACCGCCATTATTTTAGCGGTTACAGTGCCACCCTTCTAGGTAACTGGATACAACGTACCGGAATTGGATTAATTGCTTGGGACCTTATAAGGTCAGAGTTTTTCTTAGGTCTGGTTGCTTTTTGTGAATTAATTCCAACCTTGTTTTTTGGCCCAATAGGCGGCGCCATTGGTGACCGTGTTCCAACCAAGCAATTAATTACGTACACACAATTTCTATTGATGCTACAATCTATATTGCTTGCGATCAGCGTTTATGTAGGTTTTCTTACACCTGGTTTGCTATTGGTACTAGTTTTTTTTCAAGGAATAATCCTATCTTTTGCACAACCCGCCGGTGCTTTAATGTCGCCAGCTTTGGTTGAAAAAAACCAAATCCCTACTGCGATAGCAATTTCGACCATGGCTTTTAACATATCTCGTTTCTTGGGCCCACTGATTGCGATTGTCATTGTGCTATGGGTTGGAGTTGGTGGATTGTTTCTTGCCAACAGCTTTAGTTTTGTTTGGTATCTTTGGTGCCTACGACGATTACAACTTCGTGCCGAACATGATCATGTTTCAGAAAAATCAACAAGCCTGTGGCAACAAATCAAAGACGGATTATCTTACAGTTTAAAACACGCGCAAATATCAGTTTCTTTACTTATCGTTTTGTTGGGGACATTATTTGCGCGCCCGGTAATTGATATGTTTCCAGCATTTGCCGATAAGATTTTTGATCATGGGGCGCGTGGTTTCAGCTGGTTACTTGCAAGTATGGGAATTGGCGCCTTCTTGGCTGGCTTATTTTTATCACAATTTTCTAAAAAATACATGCTGTATATCCCAGCAATTAGTCTTTTATTTATTGGCATTAGCTTATGCTGTTTTATTGCGTCGCCTTTTTTATGGCTGGGTTGTATTTTTAGCAGTTTCTTAGGTTTTTCCTTTGTAATGAACGGGATCGGCTGCTTGATGGTTATTCAAAGCACGGTACGCCCCGATATGCGTAGTCGCGCTGTTAGCTTGTATTATTTATCTTTTCGCGGTGGGTTAGCCGCAGGAGGCGCACTGCTTGGGTTGCTTTCCGAACGGTTCGGATTAAAACCAGTATTTATAGCAACTGCTATCATCTGTTTTTTTGCCAGTCTAGCTTTGATTAAGAAAATATCTGGGGGTGATTCGCGCAGTAAATAATTTAAATTTATTGGGTCTTGTTCTTGAACTGCCATTCTCCTACAACCTGGCCACTGGCAGGTCGAATTACAATCAGTTCAGGGCAGTCTGTTCCTTTGGTTGATAAAACGATCAAATCCTGAATAATGGCTAATACAGCTGCTGGCTGACAATCACCTGGCATTTGAACAGAAGCATGATATGTTTCAACCGATGTCGGGTTTTTTTTAAATCCTCCAGCAACCGTAAAAACAATAAGAATAACAGCGGCGATAATTAATAAACTCATGACAGCAATCGTTATTTTTAAAACCTTCATCAGAATAACCCTTAATAATTGATGGACTAGTTTAATGACAAAATGACAGAAAATTTCAAGAATTTTTTAACATACCAATTTGATGTCACCCCTGAATCTTACGGCGAGCGGCTTGATCGTTGGTTAACTATTAAGCTTAAAGATTTTTCTCGAAGCCGTATTAAAGAACTGATTGAGCAAAAATTCGTTGCTGAACGGGCAGGCATAGACCTTAATCCGGCTTTTAAAATAAAAGCCGGTCAACAGTTTATCATTTATATTCCGCCACCCACAGCTGCTGTGCCAATTCCCCAAAAAATACCTTTGGAAATTATTTTCGAGGATCAATATTTACTTATCGTTAATAAACCTGCTGGCTTGACCGTGCATCCGGCACCCGGAAACCCAGATTATACACTGGTTAACGCTTTGTTAGCGCATTGCGGAGATTCGTTGTCTGGGATCGGCGGTGTGAAACGGCCGGGAATTGTTCATAGGTTAGATAAAGACACCAGTGGTTTAATGGTAGTTGCCAAAGACGATTATACACACCAGCAACTTTCACATGCATTTGCTAACCGTATTATTCAACGTTCTTACCTAGCGCTTATTTGGGGTGTTATTCAGCCAAAAGAAGGTAGGATTATTGGTGCTATTGGACGTAGTCCTACGCAACGGACAAAAATGGCGGTTGTTTCTAAGGGTGGAAAAATTGCAATTACAAATTATGAACGCATTGAGGTTATCCAACAATTTGCTAGTTTAGTAAAATGTCGGCTTGAAACAGGTCGTACGCATCAGATTAGGGTGCACTTGTCTTACAAAGGACATCCAATTATTGGTGATCCAATCTATGGAAGTTTAACAAATAATCGGCGCAATTTTTTATCAAAACAGGCACTATCACATCTTTCAACATTCAGGCGTCAAGCTTTACATGCTTCTAGTATTGGGTTTATTCACCCCCATCATAAAAAAACCTTATATTGGGAACAACCCATGCCAAAAGATATGGAAGAGTTACTTCAGTATCTAAAAATATCCTCCCCTGCCTAAAATAATTTTTAATCCCCTTGTTGCAGAATAAGATGTATTATCTTATGTATGTTAGGTGCGAATCTGTCTGGAGGTTTCAATGGCTGAAAACAGCCAGCTACCCGTATTAAGTGGTGAAAGTGGCTTGGCTCGGTATTTACAGGAAATTCGTAAATTTCCCGTACTCGAAGCTGACGAGGAGTATATGTTGGCCAAACGCTGGCAGGAACACGCCGACGTTAATGCAGCCCAACGCCTTGTTACAAGTCACTTACGATTAGTGGCCAAAGTAGCATCTGGCTACCGTGGGTATGGCCTACCTCTCAGCGAGCTTATTTCTGAAGGTAATATTGGTATGATGCAAGCCGTTAAGAAATTTGAACCAGACCGTGGCTTTAGGCTGGCAACCTATGCCATTTGGTGGATTAGGGCATCGATTCAGGAATATATTTTACACTCATGGTCGCTAGTGAAAATAGGGACAACAGCAGCACAAAAGAAGCTGTTTTTTAATTTGCGTAAAATAAAAAACAAATTGCAATTAATGGAAGAAGGCGATCTACCACAAGAAAAAGTTAAGGAAATTGCCCAGCAACTACAAGTTAGTGATCGAGAAGTTGTTGAAATGAATCGCAGACTATCTCAGGGGGATTTTTCATTAAACACAACCATCCGAGAAGATGGTGATGGTGAATGGCAAGATTGGTTGGTAGAAGCAAGTGCCAACCAAGAGATCGTTTTAGGAGAAGAGCAAGAAAACAACCAGCGCCGACAAATGGTCTCGGCCGCTTTTCGTATCCTTAAACCGCGTGAACGGGATATTTTAATTGACAGGCGTCTAAAAGATAACCCAGCAACTCTTGATGAACTAAGTAAAAAACACGGTATCAGTCGTGAACGTGTACGACAAATTGAAGCTCGGGCATTTGAAAAACTACAACAAGCCATCAAAAAACAAATCGAGAATCCACCTATACTGGCTGCTTTACCAAGCCCTTCATCAGATTTATAGTGAAAAAACATTCTGCCGAACGATAATATCCTCTCTTTCGGGGCTTGTTGAAATCATGAAAATCGGTACCCCAACGAATTCCTCGATCATCTGAATATAATTCTTAGCTGCAGTAGGCAACTTAGACCAATCACGACAACCCTTTAAAGATGACTTCCAACCAGGAACCTGGCGGTATATGGGCTTTGCATGTTGCTGTAGCTGAAGCGATGATGGCAGATAATCGTAGGGTTTACCCAAAATTTCATACCCAACACTGATGTTAATTTTATCAAAATCATCAAGCACATCAAGTTTAGTCAGCACCAGTGCCTTAGTGCCACTAAGACGGACAATCTGTCTAACTAATGTAGCATCAAACCAGCCACAACGCCTTTTTCGACCTGTTACTGTGCCAAATTCATGACCGATTTCCCGCATTTTTTGACCAATATCACCCAAATCTTCAGTTGGAAAAGGTCCTTGACCTACCCGTGTTGTATAGGCCTTGATAACTCCTAAAACCGCCGCAGGGCCATAAAAACCAGCGCCACTAAAAACCTGTCCCGTCATGGTGTTGGACGAGGTTACATAAGGGTAAGTGCCATGATCAATATCAAGTAATGCCCCTTGTGCTCCTTCAAATAATATATTCCTCTTCTGCAGTTGATAATTTTGTAACAACTGAACTGTTGATGTAACGAAAGGCGCTAATCGTTGGGTAATATCCATAAGTTGATTAATTAGCACATTTTCTTCAATTTGTGGCATGCCAAGACCGTGCCTTAGTGCATTGTGATGAACAAGCAAATTGTTAATGCGTTGTTTTAGAAAATCAGACTGTAATAAATCACCCGCACGTATAGCGCGGCGACCGACTTTGTCCTCGTAAGCCGGGCCAATACCACGACCCGTCGTGCCAATTTTGTTTCCGCCTTGCAACTCTTCGCGGTGGCGATCAAGCTCGGCATGCAAGGGTAGTATTAAACAAGTATTGTCGGCAATGGCTAAATTTTTGGGCGATATCTTGATACCACGTTCGGTAAGTGTATCGATTTCTTTAAAAAGAGCCCAAGGGTCTAATACAACACCATTACCGATAATGGCCATTTTTCCAGACCGCACAATACACGAAGGCAGTAAACTTAGTTTATAAACCTGCTGATCGATAACCAGTGTATGACCAGCATTATGCCCGCCTTGAAAACGCACCACCACATCTGCCTGATTGGCCAGATAGTCGACAATTTTTCCTTTGCCCTCATCACCCCATTGCAACCCAAGAACAACAACATTGTGCATAATCTTATCCTTCAAAATTTCAGGTAATTAATCAAAAGAATTTATTGTAATTAAATGATTGAGAGGGCCGTGCCCTTTCCCCAAACCAGGGGCACATTTTATGGCGTTCCAAACAAATGACCTTGCTCGCTGAATGGCACTTATTAGATCATATTTTTGTGCCAATCCAGCAGCTATAGCTGCTGATAGAGTGCACCCAGTTCCGTGTGTGTGTTGGCTGACAAGCCGTTTGCTGGTAAAAATATGGATCGGTTTATTTTTACATACGAAAACATCATAAACTTCCGAACCTGACAAATGTCCCCCTTTAACCAAAACACTTTGCATCCCAAACCCTAATAAATCCTGCCCTGCCTGTTTCATTTCTTCAACTGTTGAAATGGTACGTCCAAGCAATATCTGTGCTTCAGGGATATTAGGTGTCATAAGCAAAGCCTTAGGTAGCAGCTGTTTTTGTAAAGCACTTATTGCTTCTCGCTGTAACAAAACAGCCCCACCTTTGGCAACCATAACTGGATCAACAACAAGTGGTATATCTTTGGGAATGGCTGCTGCAACAGCCTTAATAATTTCTGAGTCTCCTAGCATCCCTGTCTTAATCGAATCGACTCCGATGTCATCAATAACGGATTTAATTTGTTGCCGAATAAATTCGGCAGGAACCTGGTATATTCCCTGAACACCTGTTGTGTTCTGAGCTGTTAGTGCGGTAATTGCTGTGCTGGCATAGCCTCCAAGCGCTGTTATTGTCTTGATATCGGCCTGAATACCCGCCCCCCCACCCGAATCTGAACCAGCTATTGAAAGGATACTGCCTCTAGGAAGTCTTTGCTTAGTCATGCGCATGTTTCACGATCGTTTGCTGCAGACCTTTAATCAACTGATCGCCTAGCCGTTGATCTTCGACCTCTATCATTACACGAATGACCGGTTCAGTACCCGATTTGCGAATAACCAGCCGGCCTTTTCGACCCAGCTTTGCCTGAACTTTAGCTATTTCTTGTTGAACCAGCGGTTGCTCTAATGTTTGCTTATTGCGGTAAGGTATATTTGTCATCTTCTGTGGATATGGTTTATATAAACCGCTTAATTGGCTTGCTGTTTTTTTCTGTTGCCATAATACAGCCAAAACCTGCATAGCTGCTATTGTTCCATCACCGGTAGTTGAAAAATCAGACAAAATAATATGCCCTGACTGCTCACCACCAATATTACACTTAGTTTTTCGCATAGCTTCGACAATATATCGATCACCAACAGCAGTGCGATCAAACTTCAACCCCTTTGAATGAACAAATTCTTCAAACCCAAAATTCGACATGATAGTGCCAATCACTGTTGCCCCATGAATCCGTCCAGAAGGTTCCCAACCGGCAATAATTGCTGCCAGAACCTGATCTCCATCCCATATCTGACCCTTCTCGTCACAAACAACTACCCGATCAGCATCTCCATCCAATGCAAATCCAAAATCAGCCTGATTTTCAAGAACATGCTTCATCAAATTCGATGGAAATAAAGCCCCACAATCTTGATTAATATTAAGACCATTTGGGGTTGTCGCCAGCGCAATAACTTGAGCTCCTAATTCTTGTAAAACTGCTGGGGCTGTCTTGTAAGCTGCACCATTAGCACAATCGACAACAATTTTCATCCCATCCAGCCGCATACCCCTTGGTAGGCTTGCCTTAATAAATTCAATATAACGTTCCGTGGCTCCTTCAATTCGCTTCGCCCGTCCAAATTCAAGCGGGGAAGCAAGATGAATATTATTTTGTGCTAGCCGTTGTTCTATTCTTTTTTCAAGATCATCATTCAGTTTAAAGCCATCGGCAGCGAAAATTTTAATGCCGTTATCGTCAAAAGGATTATGCGAAGCAGATATCATAACCCCTAAATCTGCACGCAATGACCTAGTCAAGAAAGCAATTGCCGGTGTCGGAATTGGTCCAACCAACATAACATCAACACCAGCGGAAACAAAACCTGCAGTAATAGCTGATTCCAGCATGTAACCAGAAAGACGCGTATCCTTGCCAATAACCACACGCCGGTGGCCCAGGCCGTTTTTTGTCTCATTTGCAATGACCTGAGCTAATTTCAGCATAAAATCAGCTGTAATCGGTAGTTCATTTGCTTTTCCGCGCACACCATCAGTACCAAATAATTTCTCACGTTTCATAAAATACCCTTACTACCAATATTACCTTTATATATTTATGCCAGACCATACCCGATAAGCCTGCTTGGTTTCAGCCACATCATGGACACGTAATATTTGTACACCCTGATTTATAGCATGTAAACAAATTGCAAGAGATCCAGGTAATCTTTGATCTGCCTTTTCCTGGTTGCTTAAATCAGCTATCAGCCTTTTGCGCGAAGCCCCAAGCAATACCGGAACACCTAAAGTGTGCAGTAAGCTTATCTGACGTATAATATCCAAATTATGCTCTATATTCTTGCCAAAACCGATACCAGGATCAACACATAATCGATCAGGTGCAATACCGGCTTCATAACATGTCGCAAGACGATTATGCAAATAATCAAAAACCTCTAGGGCTGCGGCATCGTAAAATGGTTGATGCTGCATGGTTTTAGGCTGACCTTTCATATGCATAAGAATAACAGAAATATTAGGGTTAGAAACAATAATTGACAGACTTTTTTTATCACCTGTTAAAGCAGTAATATCATTAATAATAACGGCCCCATGGTTTATCGCAGCTTGCATAACATCAGCATGGCGGGTATCGACCGATATAATTAATCCGCGATTGGCCAGTTCTTGTACAACAGGTATTATACGCTCAATTTCTGTTTCAGGCGCTACCGATTCTGCTCCGGGACGTGTTGACTCACCACCAATGTCTATAATATCAGCACCGGACTCTTTTAAAGAAACAGCCTTATTAACGGCCTGATAAACAGTTTTATAATATCCGCCATCATAAAAACTGTCAGGCGTAACGTTAATAATACCCATCAGCAACGGTCTAGAACAATCAAATCCTACAAAATTTCTTGGTTTTTGGAGGTGCAAGAAAGGCTGTTTTAAAGAATCATATAATGGATTGGCAGACAATTCATGAATAAAATTCTGAAGATCGTAGGTTTTACTAATAGGTGATTGTCCAACAACCCACTGTATCACTTCTACCTGGCGAAAAAACAACGTACTGCCTGCAAAACACTGGCCTTTTTTTTCAGTAGTATTAAATAGATAAGGCCGGAGATACAACCGGCCTTTGTTTGTCAATTCATGTTCCAAATCCGACCACCTTATCCCGGTTGAGGCTTGGGATTTGACGTCCCAGAACTTACATTTGGGCGTTTCAACCCACCACCAATTGGGACCGATGATTTTGGCCTTGTACCTTTACCAGGATTATTATCTTCGTTATCGGGACGAATTTGTTTTCCATCAAGCAGCAAGCGGCATTCCTCAACCGACAGAGTTTCGTATTCCATTAAGGCTTTGGCAAGCTTATGAAGATCATCAATTTTTTCTGAAAGAATTTTATGGGCTAGTAACTCGCCCTCTTCAACAATTTTGCGCACCTCTTCATCTATCAGCTGTGCAGTAGCATCAGAAACGTTCTTTCGTTGTGTTACCGAGTGACCGAGAAAAACCTCTTCTTCATTATCATTGTAGCGCAACGGGCCTAACCTTGAACTCATTCCCCATTCTGTAACCATACTGCGCGCCAAACTAGTAGCCATTTTTAAATCGCTAGCCGCACCACTATTTAAATGGTCTTTGCCATAAATTAACTGTTCAGCTACGCGACCGCCAAAAGCAATGGCAATTTTTGAGCGAAGCCAATCTAGCGAATAATTTAAACGATCTCGTTCAGGCAAGCTCATGGTTACCCCCAAAGCCCGTCCGCGTGGGATAATAGTCACTTTATGTAATGGGTCACTTTTAGGCTGGTTTAAATTAACAATTGCATGGCCGGCTTCGTGGTATGCGGTCATCAATTTTTCTTCTTCCGTCATGACCATAGAGCGCCTTTCGGTTCCCATCATAACCTTATCTTTTGCTTCTTCAAATTCTTGCATGGTGACATATCGCCGTCCCTTGCGCGCCGCCATAAGCGCTGCCTCGTTAACCAAGTTTGCTAAATCTGCACCGGAAAACCCAGGTGTACCACGTGCAATAACCCGTGCATCAACATCCGGTGCCAAAGGAACTTTGCGCATGTGCACTTTTAAAATCTTCTCGCGTCCGGAAACATCAGGATTAGGTACAACAATCTGGCGATCGAACCTTCCGGGTCTTAGTAAAGCGGGGTCCAAAACATCCGGACGGTTTGTAGCTGCAACCAAAATAACACCTTCATTGGCTTCAAACCCATCCATCTCAACAAGTAACTGGTTTAAGGTTTGTTCACGTTCATCGTTACCACCACCAAGACCAGCACCGCGGTGACGGCCAACCGCGTCAATTTCATCAATAAATACAATACAAGGTGCGTTCTTCTTCGCCTGCTCAAACATATCACGAACACGGCTTGCACCAACACCAACAAACATTTCTACAAAGTCAGACCCCGATATTGTGAAAAATGGAACATTAGCCTCTCCTGCAATAGCACGCGCCAATAGTGTCTTACCTGTACCCGGTGGGCCAATCAATAAACAGCCTTTTGGAATTTTTCCACCCAACCGTTGATATTTTTGTCGATCTTTCAGAAAATCAACTATTTCCTGCAGTTCTTGCTTGGCTTCATCAATTCCAGCGACATCATCAAATGTAACCCTCCCACTTTTTTCGGTAAGCATCTTGGCCCGCGATTTACCAAAACCCATGGCCCGCCCACTACCAGACTGCATTTGCCTAAAAAATAAGAAACTAACACCAAAAAGCAGCAAAACGGGTAGCCAAGCAAAAAGAATGCTAAGAAACGAACTGCCACTTTCCTCAGGTTCCGCTGACACCCGAACACCAGCATCAGTAAACCGCTGGGCAATTGTTGGATCAAATGGCAAATACGTGCTGAACGCGCGACCGTCTGTCAGTTTACCGGTTGCTTGCTGCCCTTTGATAACGACTTCGCTAATCTGTGACTGGCGCAGATGATTAAGAAGATCGGAATATGTTATATTTAAGCGCTGTCCCGATGCACCGGCTCCATCAAATAAATTATATAACAGAACTAAAACCAGGATAATAGCAGCCCAAACACCGAAATTGCGGGTTAAATTCACCTTTTACCGTTCCTTTCTTAGCAACCTACCTACAACAAAATTAGCAGAATAAAACCATAAGGCTAATATAATGTTTTTCCACAAAAAAACAATAACCTGGCTGAATCAACCTTAACCAAGGGGCAACAGCTAGCTAATCATATAGCTAATTATGAACCTAAAGTTGTCTGATTATCTTAGTTTGGTTATAGATTGTTGTGGGTAAAATTGACACTGAAGATTTTCTAGGTCTTTCATATCCCTATAAAGCAAAAGGTTGGGAATTGCTGCTAATCCTTCTTCATCCCATAAAGCAGGCAATGTTTGTAACACTTTTGCAGGAATATTTTCTAAAAGGTATCCTTGATTCTTAGAACAATTCTTATAGGTCCATTCCATCAATTTTTTCCGACCTATTCCAAGCTTTCTAATTTTATACTTAGGGGATGACAATTCTGTACCATTCAAAAAAATTAGAAAGCGCCTGTCCCATAACTGGGGTGACGTTGATATATTTATCTCAGATTGAATTGAGGCAACCTCACGCATAATTAATAAACTTTGTCCTTGGCGATTAAGCAAACAACCGGCAATAGTTGTTCCAGTAAATAATGGCTTTGCAATTTTATCATATAACGCCAATAAATTATGGTAACGCGCACTATAATCATTGCCACCGACCATCATCAAACAACGGCTCAGCACACGAAGACCAAGTTCAGAACTTGCTTCACGAAATATATTTAGGTTAATCTTGATATACCCCAAGGGTGATATTAGAATTGATCTGGTTACCAGGTCTGATATTTGCTGTTCAATAACTTGGTTTGCCTGATTTAAATGATAAATAGCTAATTCAACCCGCTTGGCACTAAGTAATTGTTGATCAGCCAAGATCGGAACTATTTTACGCCAACGAGCCCTAAAGTATTGGTCATCTTGATTACTGGGATCATCAATCCAGTTAATTTCTCGATCTATTAAAAATTTTTTAATTTGCTGACGATCTGTACCAATAAAAGGCCTGATTAGGCGGACATGGTCAATTTCTGTAATCAATTGCATCGAGCAGAGACCTTCAAGGCCGCTACCCCGCTCCAGCCGGTTAAAAAATGTCTCAACCTGATCATCTTGTTGATGGGCTGTCAGCAGGTGTAAAACATTATTTTTACGGCACCATGTAATCATAAGCTTATAGCGCCATTCCCGAGCTTTAGCTAAAATATTTCGACTTTCATGCCATGCTGGTACTGTTAAAATATGGCTTGTAATCCCTAATTCTTTTGACCAGTTAGCAACTTTTTGAACTTCATCTTTGGCCGCAGGCCGCAACCCATGATCAACAGTTAAAACAACCAAAACGGCCTTGTTCTGTTTAGCCCAATTTTTGGCACAATGCAATAAGGCTATGCTGTCTGCACCCCCCGAGACACCAAGTGCTAAGACTGGACTTACCTCAAACGGGCCAGCCTGCAACAGATTTTTATTAAAATATTCTTCTAACAATGCTAAAAACCTAGCGCAACGGACAATTCAACCGACGGCGTTCGCCTTGTGCACGCTCTATAATTGAAGCAGCTGCCTGTGGAAAGCGTTGTTCAAGGATTCTTAATGTTGAACAAGCTTCACTAACGGCATCCATACTGGCAAATGACAGCGCTAATTTTAGAAGATTATCAGGGGCTTTGGTGCTTGTTGGGTATTTTTTAAACCCTTCGGCAAAAATCTGGGCAGCACGAACATAATCCTTACGGGCATAATAAGTTTCCCCCAACCAATATTGGGCATTACCAGCCAACTCATGATTAGGATAATTTTCAATAAATTCTTGAAAAGCCAAACTGGCCTGTTCGTAGCTACCTTGGCGTATTAAGGAAAATGAAAAATCATACTGACTTTGTATTGAACCAGAAGGCAAAACGACAGTGGTACGCGGTGGCAGTGGGGTATCTGTTTGGCTTGGCCTTCCTGATGTATAAGGTTTATAGGGCGGGATTGTTAAATCTTGATTTCGCTGACTATATTCTTGTGGCTGCTGACTTCTTGAAGGGGTATTCCCTTGACGCAACTGCTCTTCCAAATTTCTAAGACGGAAAGCTGTATCCTCTTCACTTCGGTCGAGACGTTCGTTAAGCTGCCGAACAGCATAACCTAGTTCTTCAAGTTGTCCGTTTAAAAATGTTAGTTCATTTTGTAACTCTTGTAGACGAATTTCTTGATTAGCAAATAACTTGGGATCATACCCCTGCTGCAACTGTACCAGCTTTTGCTGAACACCTAATAAATCTGCTTGTATCTTATCCATTCGCGACGATAAAGAGGATATTGTCGGTTGCTGCGCTAAAACGGGGTGCAATATCCCCATCAATAATGCACTTGATATAACAAGCCGCTTAACAAGATTTTTTAAAGCTTCAGCAACCAACATGAGAACCATCCTTAATGTTTAGATGTTCTTGACCAGGAGACAAAGTGATAAAAACTATTTTGTCAACACAAGCACACCCCTGCGATTCTGTGACCAGACACTTTCGCCTGTACCAACAACAAACGGCTTTTCCTTACCATAGCTTATTGTACGAATACGGTTAGAGCCAATTCCTAGAGCTACAAGATAGTTTTTAATTGCAACTGCACGCCTTTCACCCAAGGCCAGATTATATTCGCGTGTACCGCGCTCGTCACAATGTCCTTCAACCAATATACCTAAAGTTGGATGCTGTTTGAGCCATTCTGCCTGACGCTGAATGATCTGTTGGGCTTCTGGTGTTAAATCATAACGGTCAGTGGCAAAAAGAACCTGATTACCAACCTGTTGCTGGAACTCTTCTAATAACTCAATGCCCACAGCCCCACCTTGTACCCCAGAACCAACGATGCCGGTCTCGGGTAAACTTGATCCAGTAATCTCCGAACCACTGCCCGAGTCAGCAATAACACCCGTATCTGATGCACCCGATACACTCGAGCCTTCTGGATTTTTGCTGGCACATGCAGAAATCAATAGCCCAGCTGTTAATAAAGATAGCATTTTAAGCGTGGAAGATAAAGCCATGGAAATTCCCTTTAAGTTATGTACAAAGAAAAGATTAAGAAACGAGCTTGAAAAATTATCACATGGTGTGCCTGATTCGGAATAAATGCAAAAGTAATTTATTTTCTTGTGTGCAATAAAAACTGGTACTTTTTTGTTATTTTCTAACCGGTGACCATGCAGGGTCTGAGGCATCGGTTGAGGTTATAACTTCACGCTCGTGCTTGCCGGTAATATCAACCATAACCAATCTTGATGTACCATCAGGCATTTGTTTAAAGAAGGTAATTACCCGCCCATTTGGTGACCAAGTTGGTCCTTCAACAAGGTACCCAGAACTTAGAATGCGTTCACCACTTCCGTCAGGACGCATTACGCCTATTGAAAACTGCCCGCCCCCAATTTTCGTAAAAGCTATTAAATCCCCGCGTGGAGACCAAACCGGTGTTCCATAACGCCCTTCACCATAGCTGATACGGCGTACACTACTGCCATCAGCGTTCATAACATATATTTGCTGGGTACCGCCACGATCCGAGTTAAATACAACCTTTGTGCTATCTGGTGAAAAGGATGGTGATGTATCGATTGCTGGGTGATTGGTTAACCTTGTTTGACGGCGTGTACGAATATCCATCACATAGATTTCACTATTACCATCAATGGCCAAGCTAAGGATAACTTTGTTACCGTCAGGTGAAAAACGTGGCGCAAATGTCATCCCCGTAAAATTACCCAATAATTCTTGCTGACCGGTTTCAAGATTAAATAAGTACACACGTGGTTGGTTGTCGGTATATGCCATATAGGCTATGTCGCGACTACTAGGTGAAAAACGTGGGGTAAGAATCATCACACGACCGTCGCTTAGGAAACGAACATTTTCACCATCTTGGTCCATAATGGCGAGCTTTTTTTGACGGTTGTTTTGTGGGCCAGTTTCAGCAATATATAAAATTTGACTGTCAAAATACCCCTCTTCACCCGTCAATTGCTGGTAAATACTATCAGCTATTTTATGTGCAATCCGCCGCCAATCTGCCGCATTAGCAGTTAAAGCCATAGCAACCAACCGTTTGCGACTGGCAACATCGTAAAGATAAAATTCTGCACGCAAACGTCCATCATTCATCCGCTGCACTTTACCAACTATCAAAGCCTGTGCACCAATCGCTTGCCAATCTGGGTAGCGGGGGGAAGTGTCAAGTACCGCACCCGCAGTTTGAATAAAAGCACTTTGATCGATGTTACGGAACAGCCCAGAATTCTGTAAATCAGACCTAATTACCCTGGTAATACGTGCTGATAATTCAGTATCAACGTTATCTTGAGCAACAAAATTAGGGATCGCCAATAATAAAGGTTCCTGATTGGGATTGGTAATATTAATCCGCAATTGTGACAAGGCTGTTTCAGTAAATCCAAGGCACAAAAAAACCACAAAGAAAACAAATGATCCACAGCGTTGCGACTGATATCCTGACATATTAATACTCCTAAAATAAACCTTAAACTAACCTTGATTTTTTATTACGGCTTGAACACAAGTTCCATTTCTTTAAAATCTTCGTACCGGTCAGCAGGGAATACAATCTTGGCTGTTCTCCAAACGGCGTTTTCAGCATTCCGCACAAAGCTTCGATAATAACTATCATGCGCTAAGGATGGGTCTAGCTGAGATTGCAAATTGAAAACTGTTCCATCAGCACGCAACCAGACCCTGATAATAACCTGAAATTGATCGTAATTTTTGGCAGCAATATCAGTTGACCAGTTTTGATGAATTTGTCGAACAATCGATTGACGTTCTTCCTGACTTACAGGTCTAGGCTGTCGTGGTGAAGATGATTGGGATACGGGCACAGGCTTAAAAGGTATTTGGGTAATATCCGTGGTACTAAATGAAGTTGAATTAGGTTTATTAACCTCAGTATTTACTGGTGCAGGTGGCTTCACCGGAGGATTTTCTGCTGGGAGTTTTACAGAATTTGGCTCGATAGGTTTGTTTATCCGTGGTTTTATAGGCGGCAAGCTATAATCAGGTTCTGTAGCATTTTCTTGATTATTGGCTGCAGAAGACACATCTTCCTGCTGTTGGCCGATACTATTATCATGATATGTAAAGCTTGGAACAGCGATCATCATACCGAACACAGCATTTTCTACATTCGTAATATTCGCAAAAGCTTGCGAGTGTTTGGTCTCAGCAACAACTTGTTGCGCTACTGTATCTTCAACTGGCAACTCGGCATCACTTTCAATGCTGACCACAACTTCCGGAGCCTTAGGAATGGAATGTGACGATCCAGGCCATAAAGCAATAAGCAATATAATTGCATGCAACAGTAATGATGCAATTTTTGCTTCACGCGAGATGGCGGATGAACGAGTCTCTTTTATATGTTCAACCATTACCGGCCTACTGGCTTTGTCCTTAGTGTAATATTGTGAAAACCTGATTCTGCAATTGCTGAAGCAACCGCAACCACCGTACCATAATCGGTGGCTTGGTCACCCCGTAGGAAAATCTTAAGATCTGGCTTAGTTAGTTTAATTGCCCTTAGCTTTTCAATAAGTTCGGTTAGTGCCAAGGGTGTTTCTTGTAAAAATATCTGCCCTTGACGATCAATTGTTATATCAACGGTTTGACTTTGTTGGGATGGGTTTGATACATTTCCCCGTGGCATATTTATTGGAATACCAGTGGTAAGCAGTGGTGCTGTTACCATAAAAATAATTAATAAAACAAGCATAACATCGACAAAAGGGGTAACATTAATCTCAGCAATTGGTTTTGCATGCCGGTACTTATTACGCCTGGTATCTTTGATAGAGCTTATGTTCATCGCGAAGAACTTTCCTGGCCTAACTTGACTAATATTGTTTTGACAATTTGTGTTGCAAAGATTTCCAATTGCTGGGCGTATTGGTATAATGACGATGACAACCTGTTATAAGCTAAAACAGCTGGGATAGCAGCTACCAAGCCAAGCGCAGTTGCAAGCAACGCTTCGGCTATTCCTGGGGCAACGACAATAAGGCTGTTGTCTTGGTTCGAAGCAATCGACATAAAACTATTCATAATTCCCCAAACCGTTCCAAATAACCCTATAAAGGGCGCAACAGATCCTGTGGAAGCCAGAATTGACAAACCTTTTTCCAAATATGTTACTTCCTGGTCTACTACCTGTAATGCCCTTTTTTCCAGGCGATTTTCGGCCTCTTGCAAAGACACCTCACCATCATTTGCCTGCCGAACCGTATTGTTGATAAAATCCCATTCACTTAAAATTGCCTGTGCTATTCTAGCCCCTGCAACCGACGAATCATCCTTAATAAACTGAACTAACTGCCCCCAGCCAAGATTATTACTAGTCTTTTTCTTCCATATATGTAGCTGGCGATAACTGCGGCGTATTTTAAGACTTTTATCAATAATTAACGCCCAACAAAAAACAGAAACAACCAACAGCATCAACATTACCAACTGAACTACTAAATCGGCCTTTGTAAATAAATCAAAAAAAGACCAAGATGGCACCATAACGTTAGCTGATGTTGCCAAAGTAGCAACATCGACAGGGGGGGTTGTTGATTGTAATAATTGGGGATCCATATATTTTCTCTTGATAAAAAAGAATTAACTCTTAGCACCCGTAATAAGCTTGGATTTAAGGGCTTGTGGAATGCGGCTTGGTTGAAATTTTTGACAATCCACACAAGCCAATACAACACGTATTTCGGTTAGTTTATTTTCCTGTCGCATGATTTGCTGCTCCATTTCAATTGTTGCTGATTTGATAGCAATGATTCGGGTTAAAATATCAAGTGCATCATCTAATCGTGCTGGCCTTAGGTAATCGATATAACATTGCCGGACCACAAACATAAGACCCAATTTTTCAGCGATCATTGATGGCGCCTGAAAAACATGGCGCAAATAATCGCTACGCGCACGTTCAGCGTATTTAAGGTAATTGGCGTAATATACAACACCAGCCGCGTCGGTATCTTCGTAATAAACACGATATTGGGCACTAAAATATTCGGTCATCTATTTATTTTCTTCTTCTTGATCCTCAGAAAGATCCATATCTAAAGCCAATTGTCCCCTGGTTTCAGCAACAAGTGCGGATGGGTGCTCTAAGCCTAAATATTTGTATCCACCCTGAGTTAGCATGCGCCCACGCGAAGTACGTTGAATTAACCCCTGCTGTAACAAATACGGCTCAACAACTTCCTCAATAGCATCGCGCTGTTCTGATAAGTAAGCTGCTAATGTTTCAATACCAACAGGCCCACCATTATACATTTCAGCAATACAGCGTAAATAACGTCGATCCATATTATCTAGGCCATGGGCATCAACATCTAGTTCCAATAAAATCTTATCAGCTACACGCCCGGTAATTTCGGCAATACCCCGAATTGTTGCAAAATCACGGATGCGTCTAAGCAACCGCCCAGCAATTCTTGGCGTACCACGACAACGCTTGGCAATTTCTATTGCACCATCGCCAGCAAGGCGGCAATTTAGAATCTTGGCTGCCCGCCTTACAATTGTTTCAAGTTCATTCATCTGATAAAATTCTAGTCTTAGTGGAATACCAAAACGTTCGCGTAGTGGCGTGGTTAGTAAGCCAGCCCTTGTGGTTGCCCCAATAAGTGTAAAGGGTGGTAAGTCAATACGGACACTCCGTGCTGCAGGACCCTCACCAATGATAAGATCTAGCTGAAAATCTTCCATAGCCGGGTATAAAACTTCTTCAATTGCCGGACTTAATCGATGAATTTCATCAACGAACATAACATCGCGGGGTTGTAAATTCGTTAAAAGAGCAGCCAAATCCCCCGCTTTTGTTAATAACGGACCAGAAGTTGCCCGAAATCCAACGCCTAATTCGCGCGCTACAATATGCGACAAGGTTGTCTTGCCAAGGCCAGGCGGGCCATAGAATAAAATATGATCTAACGCTTCCCCCCGCTGCTTAGCTGCTTGAATAAAAACTTCTAGGTTAGCGCGCAATTGTTGCTGGCCAATAAAATCACCAAGAAACTTGGGACGAATAGAAGTTTCAACTTGATCTTCAGGTAGTTGTTCAACACTTACCAAACGTGATTCATTCATAGGCTTAACTCAGCTAGAGCATGGCGAATAAGTATACTTAATGTCCAATCAGATGATGGATTTTTACGCGTAACCTGATCAATAGCACGCAAAACATCCGAACGCCGATAGCCCAAATTCAACAAAGCCGATACTGCATCATCTGTAATTTTTGCAGGCAATGTTGAGCCATCTTTTTCAGCATCATTGGTTTTTGGTAATGTTGCCAACGATATATCTGCAACCCACTTATCTTTCAATTCCATCACAATTCGGGTGGCAAGTTTTGCACCAATTCCATTAGCCTTCATCAGCAGATTTTTCTGCTCCTGCTGGATTGACTGAGCAATCTCATGCACTGTTAACGCCGACTGAATGGCCAAAGCAGACTTTGGTCCAACACCCTGAACTGATGTTAATAGCCGAAAAGTTGTGCGCTCGCTTTCAGTAGCAAACCCATAAAGGTGAATATGGTCTTCACGCATGTGCGTTTCAACAAATAGCGTTTGTTTTTGCCCTAACTTAAGTACGTCAAGCAATTTACGTGAACAAAATACTAAATAACCGACACCGTTAACATCTATTACTGCGTAATCAACCCCTATTGTGTCGATTTGCCCAAATAGTTTAGCTATCATGACATTCGCTCCGCATGTGGCTGGTACCATTGCTTGATCGTTGCCGAACGATGTGCATGACAAATGGCAATTGCCAATGCATCGGCGCTATCGGGTGTAGTTAGCTGGAATCCAGGCAACAAAATTTTGATCATCATTTGCACCTGGTTTTTATCAGCATGACCAGCACCAACAACCGATTTTTTCACCTGATTAGCAGGATATTCATCAACATCAATTCCAAAAAGGGCCGGCGCCATCATTACAACCCCACGCGCAAAACCAAGCCGCAAGGTGGTTAAAGGATTTTTATTGACAAAAGTCTCTTCAACTGCCGCTGTTACCGGGTTAAATCGCTCAAGAATTTTTTGCAACTCTATAGCTAAACAGGCAAGTCTTTTTGCCATTGATAGATTTGTTGGGGGATGAATTGTACCATCAGCAATATGCCGTAGCCTGTTGCCATCACTTTCGATAACCCCCCAACCCGTGTGGCGTAATCCTGGATCTAGGCCTATAATACGCATTCTGCTTTTTTCTTTCACTTTAATCCAATATATCAATCAATCTGCAATTTCGGCATTAACGAACACCGATTGTACATCGTCATTGTCTTCGAGCGTTTCTACAAGCTTTAATATGGCTTCTGCTGTTTCACCCTGAACAGACATTACGGTATTGGGTATCCAAGACAGTTTGGCTTCTTTAATGTCGCCAACCTGTTTCTCAAGGGTATCACGAATCTGTCCAAATCTTTCAATAGCAGCAGTGATATAGTGATTCTCGTCATCGGTTTGCAGATCATCAGCCCCAAGGTCTAAAATAATTTCCAACAGTCTGTCTGCATCGATTCTGGAATTTGCAATAGTAATTAAACCTTTGCGTTGGAACATAAACGCAACACTATTACTTTCGCCTAAATTTCCCCCTTGCTTACTAAAAGCCGCACGAATTTCAGAAGCTGTCCTGTTTCGGTTATCTGTTAGCGCTTCGATAATAATAGCAACCCCTGCTGGACCAAATCCTTCATAGCGAATAGACTCATATACTGTACCATCCTCTTGACCTGCCCCCCTTTTGATTGCTCGATCAATCGTATCACGAGGCATATTGGCAATACGTGCAGCCGCTACGGCAGCCCTAAGCCTTGGATTTGCGTTCTGATCTGCCGATCCTTGGCGTGCAGCTGTTGTTAGTTCACGAATCAATTTTGTGAAAACTTTAGCTCGTTTTGCATCCTGGATGCCTTTCCGGTGCATAATATTCTTAAATTGCGAATGACCAGCCATTTTATATTCTGCTTCATAAAATTATATAAAAGATAGAACCTGAAGGACTATAAAGTCTTTTTAAATCTAAGGCTTTATTTTTCCCTAGGCCAACTTAAAACCTGTTCTTGAAAAAAAGCAATATGTACCAGCATTGTTCTAAGTAGATATTACATCCAAGTTCGTTGGCTGCAATCGACCATTCAATCGAATAGGATAGATATTTTTAGCTAAACCGTTTTTGTGTGTCTCAATAAGAACTCCGCACAAAGTTGCAATGCCGGTTGCAGGAACAAGCCTGTCGGTCGGCAATTTCCTGGTGAATCGCTGGATTGGGGATGTCTTATCCATCCCGATTACAGAATTATAATCACCACACATTCCTGCATCAGTCTGATATGCCGTACCTGCAGGTAGAATTTGATGATCGGCGGTTGGAACATGCGTGTGCGTTCCAATAACCGCAGAAACACGCCCATCTAAATAATGGGCTAAAGCCATCTTTTCACTGCTGGCTTCTGCATGAAAATCAACAAATATAGCGTCCACATTTCCACCCAGGCGATAAGCAGACAATTCTTTGTCAATAGCAGCAAATGGATCATCCAGTGGATCCATATAAAGACGCCCCATAGCGTTGATAACCAAAAGTCGTTCGCCATTCTTTGTTTGATAAAAAAAACTTCCTTTCCCGGGTGATCCAGAAGGAAAATTAATCGGCCTGATCAACTTGTAATCTGTTGATATCCAATGCATGATCTCGCGTTGATCCCAAATATGATTGCCTGTAGTAATTATATCAACACCAACCTGGTATAAAGATTTGCAAATTTGCCCTGTAATACCAAAACCGGCTGCAGCGTTCTCGCCATTGACAATAACCGCATCAATTTTAAGCTGTTGTCGCAGTTGTAATAACTGTTTTTCGATAACATCACGGCCACTTCGGCCAACTATATCGCCCAGAAATAATATGCGCATTGGCTATCTTTCTTTTTTAAGGTATCCTGATACCAACCAAAACCTCTCTCGCCTTGATTAACACACAATAACTTCCCGGTCTGTAACAATCGTATCTAATTTTTGATCGTATTTGTTAACTGGAATGTCTAATGATTCTTGGCAAGAAAAGGCCAGTCCTATAGCCTTTATGGGTCGATATCGCCGCAAAAAATATAATGTACGATCATAATACCCACCCCCATATCCTAGGCGATTACCCAAACGATCGAAAGCAATCAGCGGCACTAAAATAATATCGGGAAAAATCTCTGGCTGATCATTTGGTGGTATTCTGCCTCCCAATTTATGGTCTTGCAGCTGCAACTCCGGATGCCAAAGCCTAAAAATAAGCGGGTAACCTTTATTAATAACGACCGGCAACCCGACCGGATAGCCAAGTGCATGCCAGTATGTCATAAATTTTGCTGGGTTAATTTCATACTTAACAGGATCATAACCAGCTACAACAAGCTTTGATGTGCTGGGTAAAAAACTTATTAAATTTTTTGTTAATTGATCATTTAAGACGACAGACGTTTCGCCCAGTTGCTTACGAATTTCTAAATATTGGGCACGCATCTCTTTTTTACGGATTTTTGTCATATCACCTGTTATTCGTTTTTAGAGCCTATGAACCCTATACACCACCACATATTATCATATCAAAAGCTATGCCGAAAAAATCTTAAAATATTAACAATCTTGAAGTGCAAGAACCAATCACCCTTGATCGCCCTCCTATTCAATAAAAAACAAAGAGCCGTATCTGCCGGTGGTTTTTATTTCTTCTGCGGCCCGCAACAAGCAGGTGGGCACCATATACCAAGACCACGATCCTGGCAGGGACAGTCCCCTAGAAGATAAGTATCGGCCCCAGGAATAGTCAACCTGTCGAACAGAACAGCTCTTGCGGCCACATTAACGCTTTTCTAATTTTTCAGCAAGGGTTTCAACACGTTTAATCAATTTTTCAACAACATCAACCAATCCCGAAGTTTTTAGGTCGTCCCCTTTCCCAACTTTCTGGTTTGATAGCATCTGGCTCTCATGAATCAGCAATAGTCCAGCCATAATTAATAAGCGCGTTTGATCTGAAACACCTGATGAGCGTTTTAAATCATATAAACGGTTTGAAAGTTCCTGTCCTAGTTTTTTGACTTGTTCTTCCATACCATTCTCACAGGAAATATCATATTGATGTTCTAGTATGCTAATTTTTACTGTACTCATCATATCTCCTTTAATTTAACGCTAACCCCAAATTATTCTTTCAGAATCAGCTTTAACCGGTTGATAATATAATCTAACCGATCAGAAACAGCTTTTGTCTCTTGTTGCAACAATTGATACCGGTCATGCAAATTCTTTAAATCCTTTTCAAGAGCTTGTTTTTCTTTAAAATAGGAAACTTGATTTTGTATAATATCAGATTCCAATCTCGAAAGCGATACCGCCAGATGATCTATCAGCTGATGTAAATCCCTCATTCTCTAACAACCTTTTCTGATCTTTCGATACGCCCAGTACGAAACCACGCTTAAAAAAGCAACCGGAAGCAGGTGATTATTCAATCCTTTTTAAGGGGCATTGGGATAAATGGCAAGACTTAATCAAAGAAAGTGGTTGGTGGATTTGACACAAATGACAGTAAATCATATTCTCGCGCCGTCCGCTCTCTTTTTCACCCGAACGATTTTCATGCTTGTTTTTCTTTAACAGATTATAAAGCCGGATAAACCACCATAATCCGATGACCCCTATTATTATCAATATTGACTTAAATAAGCCGGTCAGCGTAACCACAACAATCTCCCTTAAATAAAGTGATGACAAACATAGCCTAATCTCATATTAATTAATCTATCGTCGTGTAAATAAATTATTAGCCTGTTTCTAGAACATTGTAAAATGTTTCCCTTTATCTAGGTTGAGTATGTCAAAATATATAGCACCAATTCGTGAGATAGTTTTTGGACTTGATGAGATTGTCCAACTTCCAGAGATTTTATCTTTTAAACAAACTGCGAAAAAGAGTGCACCAAAATTTGACGTTGCCTGGTTTGATCAAGCGCAACGTTTTGCAACCGAGTTTTTATTGCCTTTATCTACACCCGAGAATCAAGAAGAAAGCATCGATCATTCCGGACAAGTTGTTTGTCCGCCTGGGTTTGAACGGGCATTCCAAGAATTTTATCGTCAGGGTTGGATGCATCCTTTGCATCAAAATAATATAACACAACCCATATGCTGGTCGTTGCAAGTTGCTTTACACGAGATATGGAATGCCGCATGCCCCTCGTTAGCAGCAGTTTTTATTAATAGTCTTATATGTTTTAATACGATACAAGAATATGCCGCCCAGGAATTACAGCAGGCTTTTTTACCACGACTTTTACATGGACATTTAACAGCCAGCCTAGCTTTAACAGAAGAACAAGCTGGATCAGATATACGCGCAATCAAAACAAAAGCCTGGCATGTTGGCCAACATTTTCGTTTAAGCGGCCATAAGCAGTGGATTAGCTACGGACAACACTCGCTAACCGAGGAAAAAATATATCTTACACTAGCCCGTCTTCAGGGAAGCCCAATTAGTGGTGAGCAATTATCATTGTTCATTGTACCACAATTGACAGGTATTGAACATAACCCAGATTTGCTGAACGATATATTATGCCAAAGCCTTGAAAAAAAATTTGCCTTTCCGGGTTGTCCAATTGCCAATATCAATTTTGGGACAAGCCGAGGAGCTGTTGCTTTTGCCGTGGGTAATCAGCAAAAAGGGCTTACTTACGTTGAAGATTTATTACAAATCCAACGCTTAATGATTTGTGCGCAAAACCTAGGAATCTGCGAACGCACTTATCAAGAAAGTGTTTTTTATGCGCGCAACCGAATTCAAGGACAAACCACAAAAAATTCTGGCAGTTCACCAATTATTATGCACCCCGATATCCGACGTCTTTTGATGACAATGCGCACACTTATTCAAGCAATGCGTCATGGTGTTTACTTTACAGCCGGTGCTCTTGATCGGGCTCGCAATCACTTTGATAAGCAAGAACAGCAACGTTATCTTGGATTGTTTACCCTATTGCTACCTATTTTAAAAACATGGTCTAGTCAGTACAGCGTACATTTAACGACTTTAGCAACACATATTCATGGTGCCGCTGGTAATCGTAGTGATTCGATTATCCTGCAAAACATTCATAACACTTTAGCCAGTTTTTCACACGGCGGTACTAGTGGTATGCTATGTCAGCATGTTATTCAGCAAGAGTTAATAGATAAAAATGGCATTTCTGTTCGCGTTTTTCTTGATGGCATGCGCGAAACAATACCGACATTAACTCGTGAACTTGGCGAAGAGGGAACATCAATTAGATTTTCTTTAGAAGCAAGTATCGATGCGCTTGAAGAAACAACAGACTGGATTTTAGAGAATTACCGACAGCACACAGCCCGAATCCTGGCTGGGTCTGTCCCCTACGTGCATCTTTTCGGTACGGTTTATTTAGGTTGGCTTCTGACAGAGGCAGTAATTTCCAGTAAGCGTTTGTTTAATATGGCCAAGATTGATCCAGCTACTTACCAAAATAAATTGCTTACGGCCAAATTTTATGCTGATGCAATTTTGCCGCAAGCCGAGCAGGATGCTATTACAGTTATGGGTGGATGTTCAACAATTCTTGAAATGCCAATTGTTTCATTATAATTAGATTGTCCCTGTGCATAAGGTAAAAATTAATGGTAGATGATATTTCTGTAGACTATATAAATACAAATCGCAATTTTCCGAAAACCCGTTTGCGGCGCAGTCGCCTAAAACCTTGGTTCCGCCAATTGCTTGCAGAAACACAATTAAGTACAGACGATTTAATTCTACCTGTTTTTGTACATGAAGGGCAAGAAGCTCAAATCCCGATAGCTTCGATGCCAGGCATTTCCCGTCTATCACGCGAACAATTATTAAGAACAGCCGAAGAGGCTGCAAAACTTGGCATCCCCGCCCTTGCAATTTTTCCGGTAATCCCTGCAGATAAAAAATCAGCCCAAGCTGAAGAAGCATATAAAACAACTAATCTTTGCAATCAGGCCATACGTCAAATCAAAAGAAATATTCCAGAAATTGGCATTATATGCGATGTAGCTCTAGATCCGTACACAACCCACGGTCATGATGGATTATTGATTGATAATGAGATCGATAATGACCAAACAATTGAAATACTGTGCCGCCAGGCAGTTACGCAGGCAGAAGCCGGCGCAGATATTGTTGCCCCATCAGATATGATGGATGGACGGGTTGGTGCCATTCGTACGTCACTTGATAAAGCAGGTTTTCCTAACTGCGCTATTCTTTCATACGCTGCCAAATACGCATCGGCATTTTATGGCCCGTTCCGGCAAGCCCTTGGGTCAGCACAATCTCTGGGCAAGAAAGATAAAAAAAGTTATCAAATGAATCCAACAAACAGTGATGAAGCCTTACATGAATGTGCTCTGGATGTTCAAGAAGGTGCCGACATACTAATGGTTAAGCCGGGCATGCCCTATTTGGATATTCTATACAGGGTAAAGAAAACCTTTTTGTTACCAACTTTTATATATCAGGTTAGTGGCGAGTATGCCATGATCCAGGCTGCGGAACAAAATGGATGGGGCAAAAGCGAGGCTTTAATGTTTGAAAGTTTAATTGCTTTTAAACGCGCTGGTGCCGATGCAATCTTAACGTACTCGGCTTTAGAGACTGCTAAACACCTAAAACAGCGTTAGACTTCGCAACCCCGAAGATTACAGCCCCTTACTATAGCTGCGTGATAAAAATCACATCTGCTGTAGAAGGTTGTTGATTGATTACTTATTGGTTTCTGGGGTTGATGAAAAGTTTGTCCTGCGCCAAGATTTATACTGTGTGTTAAAATATAAAAACCAAAAGCAATTAGCAAAATTGCTGAAAACCGACTTAATCTTATTAAAACAGCTTGGCTTAAACGGCTTTTGATAAACTTTGTAATAGCCGCCATTAAAATCCACCACACCAATGAGCCGATGAAAACAGCCACCACAAATAAAGCAATAGAAAGTTGCCCATATACCGGATCGCTCAATTTACCCGTTCCATGACCAAGGACCCCAAAACTTGCCATAACAGCTGTCATCGAAAATAAGGTAATTGGGTTGAAGAAAGTTACAGAAAACGACCCAACAAATCCGGCAAACAAGGTTTTGGGGTCTGTGGGGTTATTGGCAAGTGGATAAGGCGGTGTTGCGCGACATTCAATAATCCCAAGTGTTAATAATTC
>CAYPXH010000018.1:0-29043 GCA_964414755.1 uncultured Rhodospirillaceae bacterium
TGATGATCAATATGGGCTAATGATATAACTAAACCAACATCTGCCAACCAATTCGGATGCCATAATTCTTCCGTCACTTTGTACCCTTGCCAAAAATTAGGTTGTTCAACATTCCGTCCCAAAACGGTTAAGGATATAGGGTAACGATCAAGAAATTTGCGCATGACATAAGCCCCACGACGTCCAGCTGTTGGGCCGATAAAAACCACTTTTGGTGATGCAATGGGTGGTGCTGGTTTTATAGATGTTGGAATCTGCCATTTTAATAAAATGGTTTTTTCTGGGAATAACTTGGCCATATAGGCATGAGGTGTAATAATTTGGTTGGCTTGCTCTAACAATTTCCATTCCTCCTGAACCACCGCTGCTGGTACACGAAAATCATTTAATGTTAGGCTTTGTGGAAATTGTTTTGCAGTGTTATCCAGTTTGTGTTGTAAGACCTGATAGGGCAGCCGATGCATGAAAACATCATAATGACGGCCACCTAAAAAACCATGCCGGTGTAAAGGTAATAAAAATGCCTGCCAAACAACCAATCCTTCAATCATAAAATTCAGCCGCCTACCCAGTGCAACTGCTATTTTTTGGTCAAAATCAATTATGTGCCGCTGTCGCACTGCGCCCTGATGTGCCAAACGCCGTGATTGCCAAGCACGCCTTAATGTTAACCAAAACAAATGAGATACCCTGTCATATCCTTGTTGATTCCAGGCATATTGAGGTTTGCGGAATCGCTGCCCATTGAAGGGGGTTAATAACCAGTCGTATGATTGACGTACCTGTTGCATATACAC
Organism: uncultured Rhodospirillaceae bacterium; assembly: GCA_964414755.1. Classification (GTDB taxonomy): domain Bacteria; phylum Pseudomonadota; class Alphaproteobacteria; order JAEUKQ01; family JAEUKQ01; genus JAEUKQ01. The sequence goes on from CAYPXH010000018.1 coordinate 798, forward strand.
ATCAAATTCCGGCCAATATTGATCAACCATAAAAGCCGTGCAACCAATATGTGTTGCTGTAAGCTTTTTTTCAACATTCCGGAAACAATCATATACGCCGCAACTTGCGCAACTGTTGGGTGTGTCGTCAGGGTTATTCATGTTATTTTTTCCGCACAAACTGATAAAAACAAACCCGCAGCATATCTTGGGTTAATTGGCATTCGATATATAAATCTTTTGTTGGTTGGCAAAAACGTAAATCAATATAATTCCAAAAAACTGTTGCATCACGCCCTTGTTCTGCTAGTGAGCCGGGAATGATTTGTGAATGGGCATGACGTTCAGTGATATGACAACCGGCCTTCAGTGCCGTATCATAAAGCGCATTAGATAATTGACAAATGCCGCCGCCGATCGTGGGAATAATACAGCCTTGCCGTAATTCCCGTCCGGCTACATATCCGCGCCGCCGTGATAAACGGCCTACTTGCCGCCAGAAGCTAAAAATTTGGCCTGCTGGAATGTATAGTTGATGCAATTTTTGACAGGCTAACCGTAAATTTTCAACTTTACCCAGCTGTAATACTTGCTCGGCAGGTTTTTTTTCAGTCCACAAAGGTGTGATAGACTCAGCAACAAATACCAACTCTAAATCCGCATGATTTATATCATTGATCCTAGATAATTTTTGGCGTATTGCGGGGTTAAAACAATTAACCAGCCCACGGCGAACCATTAACAAGCGGCTTTTAATCCAAAAAACAACACTACTCCAAAATGTTGGCTGGTGATTAGATGACATAGGCTTATTGTCTTCTTTCTTGTTAATTGTTAGCAGCTTAACTCATAAAACTGACGTGAAAAAGTCAAGAATGTGCAGGTTATAAAAACAATTTTTAATAATGAATAAAATTATGGCAATAATATGGCAAACCATTTAGCTGTGATAAATTGGTTGCCAGGTGCCTGCTATTCCGGCATCATCAATTTAAAATAAGTAATCAGCGAGGAATGAATGTCGATATCCCCAGAATTACCCATGCTTGATGGACCATCTTATCCCACACCCTCCGTCAACCCAAGCATGCTTGTTATTTTGCTGCATGGTTATGGATCGGATGGAAACGATTTAATTTCTCTCGCCCCATTTTTTCAGCAATATCTGCCAAAAGCACATTTTTTAGCCCCCAACGCCCCATATCCTTGCGAACATAACGACCACGGTTATCAGTGGTTTGGATTAAATATACTTGATCCTTTTATGCTGATGCCTGCCGCTCGACATACAGCAACTTATATTGAACGGTACATCGAATCCAAATCAAAGATATTTAATATACCCTATCACCATATTGCCCTTGCAGGCTTTTCACAAGGCGCGATGATGGCGTTGCATGTTGGATTGCGCCAACGCCAACAATTGGGCGGCATTATTTCATTTTCAGGCGCCCTTATCGGAACACATTTGATTCGCCAGGAACTAGCTTCCTTTCCCCCTGTTTTGCTGATCCATGGAACCGAAGATATGGTTGTACCTTTTCATGAAAGCCAGCGCGCGCATCGGGCGCTGCATGATGCCGGTGTTCAGGCCGAATTATTAAGTAGGCCTAACTTAGGACATACTATTGACGAGGCTGGCCTCAAGAAAACGGCACAATTTTTACAGCAACACCTGGTCAATCCCAAATAATATCTTTGTTGCCTAAAAACATTGAAATGCATATACTGTAGTTAATGGGCTTTGTTGGGTTGTCTGGCGGCATCCGAGAATAGCAAAGTCGCCGTTGGCAACCCATGCTTCTAAGCCTTTGCCTTAGATTTGGACGGGGTATATTGTGTCAACAAACCTGGAATCCTGTACTGCTTTGGTCTTAAACGCCGATTTTCGGCCACTTAGTTATTTTCCTTTGTCTTTATGGTCGTGGCAACACGCGGTAAAAGCAGTTTTTATGGAACGCGTTGAGATTCTGTGCGAGTATGACGAATATATCTGCAGTCCAACTTTTCGCATGAAACTGCCCAGTGTTATTGCATTGCGCGAATTTATTCCCCTGTCCCGGCGCCCTGCCTTTACACGTTTTAACGTTTTTTTACGTGACTGTTTTACGTGTCAATATTGTGGGGCACAGCGTCATTCGGCCGAATTAACCTTTGACCACGTCATCCCCAAATCGCGGGGCGGTAATACAAGCTGGCATAATGTTGTTACCGCGTGCCAAACATGCAATATGCGCAAGGGAAACAGCATGCCCCATGAAAGCAGAATGATCCCGCTACGCTACCCGAAAGAGCCCAGCAGCTGGGAATTGCAGGAAAATGGGCGATTCTTCCCCCCCAACCATTTGCATCAAAGCTGGCGTGATTTCTTGTATTGGGATAGCGAGCTTGAGCAAAATTAAATGCGTTTGGATATCCAGATTGCAAGTTTTGTTGCCCTAGTAACCGCAAATTTTATTATGGGATAGGCTGGTGCTTGTTGGGCTTTGTTTTCCAGGGCGATATCGCGATGGTGGCATTCATCCTGCCGACATTCTTCGATAATATTTTTTAAACCCTGCCGATCTTGGGGCAGTTCGGCCAACTGTTCCTGATAATGTTGGTCAATCACTTCTTCTACCGCCACAGTACATGCCATCGCTGCTTTTGGGCCAAGTGCTGCGGTAACAACCCCCAACCCATAACCAGCAATGTGCCATAATGGCTGAAAAAATGTGGGGCGAACATGGTTTTCTTTAAGCTGGTTGTTAAAAATATCTAGATGTCGTTGTTCTTGCTGTAACATTTCTGAAACTAATGCCCGGGAAGACTGATCTTTCAATACCGCCATTTGTCCTTGGTAAATACGCACCGCACCATATTCACCAGCATGATTAACGCGTAAAGCTTGTTGTAGGTGTTGACTGGGCTGTAAATCACCGGGTAAAAACGGGTTATGTTTCATTATTCTTTCTCCGCCCAAATCGCCATAAAGAACCACCAAGCAAAATTATGCCCGATACCGCATATAACAAGTTATAGCCTGCCATGGAAATACCAGCCCAACTCCAGGCTGGCGTGTCACAACGCACCATGGATTTTTGCCGCAATAAGTCAATAAAACGGCTTGGGTCTTGGTTGGGGTTTAATGCATTACCAGCACAGGCATTTGTTCCTGCCCACCATGCTTGTTCAACACCAACGTGGAAAAAAGCCACAGCCCCACTGGCTGCAATACAAACAATACCCAAAATAACCATCAAGCGGGTTGGCCAAAACAACACACCAATCAGCGAAACAACCATACCAACAGCATAAGGGTACCGCTGATAGTGACACAAAACACAAGGCGCCAACCCACCAAAATATTGTGATCCCAAGGCAATAAAAAGTGCCAGCAAACACCAAAAAAAGGTTACAATAAACAAGAAATGGGGTGCCTGATAGGCCGGCCTATTGGTCAACACCAAACCCTCCTTCGTCAATAATTCGAATGATGATGCCATATTATATAATTTTGCCTAAAATATTCAACATTATAGATAAAAAACAACAGCAAAACCACCCACCACACACCCAATTAAAATCAGAACACTTAAAACCTGGTACCTGGCCATTGTGGCACTGATTTGCGGACCAAAACGGTACGTTAGATAACTAACAATAAAAAACCGCAAGCCACGGGTTAATAAAGACAAAATAATAAAAGATACAAAATCAAACCCTGCCAATCCGCTGGCAATAGTTACAAGCTTATAAGGTATTGGGGTTAAGCCTTTAATTAAAATAATCCACACACCCCAATCGGCATACACTTGTCGGAAATGTTCAAGTTCAGCTTCAAACCCATAACTTTGTACCAACCAAAGACCCAATGTTTCATAAAGCCAGGCTCCAATAATGTACCCAAACACACCACCAATTACCGACCCTAACGTGCATATTGCTGCCCAGCGTGCCCAAGATTGGGGTTTACCAAGGACAAGCGCCAGCAATAAAATATCGGGTGGTATTGGAAAAATCCAACTTTCAAAAAAAGCGATCAGCAACAAAAACAAGCCAGCATGCTTGTGCTTAGCCCACCCATCCAAACGCTGTTTCCATGTTTTTTTAACGCGGTCTTGTGTTAATTGGGTCAAATATAAGCCTTTCTATGTACCAACCACCGTATTGAGCAGCATGCCCAGTTGGCTAATTTCGATGCGGATATTGTCACCATTTTTTAAAAAGCGTGGGGGATTAAAACCCATTCCTACACCGGCCGGTGTACCTGTAATAACAATGTCGCCCGCTTCAAGGGTCATACCAGCTGTTAAGGTTTGTAGTAACTTCGGAATGCTAAAAATCATTGAAGCGGTGCTTGCTTGCTGGCGTAATTCTTGATTAACCAAACAACGAATTGTTAGGTCATGCGCGTTCACTTCATCCGCGGTAACAATCCAAGGGCCTGTTGGTAAAAAACCATCCAGTGATTTCCCCAAAAACCATTGTTGATGACGTTTTTGTACATCACGCGCTGTAACATCATTAGCAATCATATATCCAAAAATATATTCTGCAGCGTTACTTTCAGAAATGTTTTTGGCACGTTTACCGATAATTACTGCTAATTCTGCTTCATAATCAATCTTCTGGCTTAAATGCGTTGGCAGAATAATAGGTTCGTTCGGCCCAATGATACAGGTGCTGGCCTTGGTAAAAAAAATGGGATATTCTGGAACGCTGTCCCCAGACGAGGCTGTGTGGCTAACTTCTTTTAAATGTTCATAATAATTCTTACCCACACACATAACATTATGGGGAGGATTGGGAATAGGTGCTAACAATCGAACCGCGGATAACGGCAACACTGGCCCCTGAAACATAGGGCCTTTCTGAATAATTGTTACCATGTCAAAGGCTAATGGTTGTACCGTTTGCCCCTCTGGATCAATTATACCAGTTAATTGCTGACCTTGATGAATAAAAGTAGCATATTTCATTAAGTTTATCCTTTAGGGCTTGCCTGCCCTGGACGAAGCCCCAATTGCTTTAAAGCTTGATCTACCTGAAGTGCCGTTATTTTTTCTTGCACTGAATTTTGGGATAAACGTTGGGAAAGAACGTTCCAATCCACATGATCAAGGTGTTGATCTTGGTTATTGCATGAAAAAACAACTGTTTCCTTACCTGTTAGCGGATCACGATGCGTTTGCAGGCACTGGGCACAAATTTCTTTCATCATGCACTGCATTGGTGAATTGATGGACCCAATAGCATGATGTTCTTTGGAAATATAAGGTGCCAAGACCGAATGCCGTGCGCGTGCCACAGCAGCCATCATGCGATCAGATCCGATGGCAATAAGGCGCTGCATATCATGCATATATAAGGTAACTGGCCCTAATTTTTCCTGTGCATAGGCAACCATCGCATCAACAATGTTGCCAACAAAAGTCATATCCTGGGGTCTTTCCGGTGTAAAACCAGGCTTTTCATCACAGCACCACACCACAACATCGGCGGCTGCCTCAATTTGTTTTACCTTGTAACGGTCTTGTCGTTTCTTATAACCGGCAAAATATAAAACTTTGGTTCCTGCAGCACGTAACGCTGCACCAATTGAAAACAAAACAGCGTTTCCAAGACCGCCGCCAACCAAAACCGCTAACTTTTCTTGAGATATTTCTGTTGGGGTACCGGTTGGACCCATCAATATCACTGGTTCACCTGGCTGTAACGTTGCACATAAATCCGATGATCCACCCATTTCAAGTGCAATGACCGAAATCAACCCCTGCTGAACATCAGTCCACGCGCCTGTCATGGCCAAGCCTTCCATAGCCAGCAATGTTTTGTCGGCGTACTTGGCATGGCTTTCATAATTCTGCAACCGGTAAAACTGTCCGGGCTGAAAGGCAGCGGCGGCCTTTGGTGCTTTTAATACAACTTCAATAATTGTTGGTGTTAGACGATTGACAGCATGAACCGTTACCGGTAGCTGCTGGTTTAACAAGTCAAGCAATTTGGCCGATGTCGCCATTGTCGGTTTATTGTAAGCCATAACACGGGAAATAACAGGATATCCTTGCTTGGCACTGCCCATAGCTTTGACCACATTACCAAAAAATGATGGATGCAGATCGCCAAAAAAACTAATAAATCGGCCATCATGATAGCGTGAAGCCAACATATGTACGGCGGGTGGTTTGGAAAGCGCGTAAGCCGGCTTTACAGGTGATCCCTGATCGTCAATTGCCTGAAAATAACGTCCGTCAACTGTAATATTGGTATAGTCTTCCTTGGCTAGGGTTGTATTCGGTTGGGTACCTGCCGCAATCAAGATACTGCGGGCTGGCAAGGTTTTTTCACTAACCATACCATCCTGTTCAACTTTAACCTTTAATCCCTGAGCCGCTTGATATGCGTCAACCTCAACCGCTAATGGTGTTATACCCTCGGCAAACTGGATACCCTCTTGCATGGCAATAGCCACTTCTTCATGATTAAGGGTATAGCTGGGTGATTCTGTTAACTGGCGGCGATAAGCAACCGTTATCCCACCCCATTGATTAATCAAGTTTTGGAAAAGTGGTTGACGCTTCTCGCGTCTAGCTGCCTCACGCTCTGCTTTAATTGCCGCTGCATGTTCTAAAAATTCATCAAAAATTTTTGCGTCTTCAACACTCCAATTCTGACGAACAACGGCATTACCCAACTTGGCCGTTAATTGTTGATAGCGTCTGGCAAACTTTTCAACCTGCCGCACATAATAAGCCATCGACTCGGTTGCCGTATCAATTGCGGTTAAGCCCCCACCAATAACGACAACTGGCAACCTTATTTGTAGGTTGGCAATCGAATCAGACCGAGCTGCACCGGTTAACTGCAACGCCATCAAAAAGTCCGAGGCCATGCGCACACCCTTGGCAAGACCATTGGGCATAGAAATATGTGTTGGACGGCCTGCCCCAGCACAAAGAGCTATATGATCAAAACCCATGCGCATGGCATCATCAACCGTTAAGGTTCCACCAAAGCGTATACCGCCAAACATGCGGAATTGCTGCCTTCTTTCAAGCAACAACCGAATAATTTTTAAAAAGTTTTTATTCCAACGTACTGTAATTCCGTATTCAGCAACCCCCCCAAAACCTGCCATAATTCTTTTATCAAGGTCTTCTTCCAATATTTTGTAATCAAAAATTGGCTGGAATGGTGTGCGTTTCCCATGAAAATCAATACCACACAACCCAGATGGCAGTGGTTCAATTTTTAACCCATCAATTGCCACAACATGATGACCATCATTCATTAAATGATGCGACAAAGTAAAACCTGCTGGCCCTAAACCCACCACTAAAACTTTGTACCCGCGATCAGGCTTAGGCAACGGACGCCGAATATTTAAGGGGTTCCAGCGGGTTAACAAGCTGTATACCTCAAATCCCCATGGTAATTGCAGCACATCTTTTAAAGTTCTTGTTTCAACCTGTGGGATGTTGACCGGTTCCTGCTTTTGATAGATACAGCTTTTCATACAATCATTGCAAATACGATGGCCGGTTGCCGCCAACATTGGATTATCGACAACGGCAACGGCTAAAGCCGATATGGCATATCCCTGGGTTTTTAAGGTGTGCATCTCGGATATTTTTTCTTCAAGCGGGCACCCCGCCAGGGTTACACCAAAGGGTGATTTCTGAAACGCACCCGTCTTACGATCGCGCAACCCCTTTGAACAAGAATCTTTCCCCTGATCATGACACCAGATACAGTAATTAGCCTGGTCTAAAGCCTGGGCTAAATCGGCACCTTGATCGGTTAAGGAAAATCCATCACGTCCACGTTGTTCCGAAACGGGTAACCGCAGCATGCGGACACCATCTTTATCAACCGTTTCCAGGTGAATTAAATGCTGATGATCCAATTTATGCGGTTGATGAAATAAAATACCATCTTTATGGCGTTGACGTCCTTCTGTTGTTAAGGTAGCCCAAGCGGCATATTTTAAGGCAAGTTGTCGTGCTGGTTGATGTTGTTCTGGCTGCTGTTCCCATACCATAACCTGGGTGGCAAAGGCTAACTCGTCCCAGCTATGTCCTAAAAAAGCCTCTAGGGAATGTTCAACAGCTTTGATATCAAAAAGTGCTATTTCATCTGGTGTAAAAGCCTTAACAGCCTGCCGTTGAACGAAAAGCCGCTTACAAGCATATAGGGGTGCCAAACGGTTGGTTTGTGCGGCAAGGGCGTTTAATTCCTGGTCAATCGCAAAAAAATGGCCTAAAAAACTGTCTAGGTGCGGTGCCAATTCTATCAACAAATTGCTTTCATCAATTGGCTTAATATCTACTGGATTTGCGCGGGCCGCTAGAAGACGTTGCCATAACAGTGGATTTGCTTTGTGCACCTGTTCCAAAAAAAGCTGATCAATCTTGATCAGCCCATCGCGTTGATACAAGTCTTCAAAAACAAAACCTGCAGGTATCTGCAATTTTTTGCTTAATGCTGGTCCATCGGCTGACACGGTTTTTGCCCCTATTGCTGGCAGTAAAATAACGCTGAAAGTCTTGTGAAAAGATTAATTTTTCAACAACATTCTGCCTAATTTCTAGAAAATATTTATAAAAAGGGGAAGTAAAATTTTAACCTTCCAAAAAATCATCAAGCCCTTATGCCTATTTCGCCGCATACAAACCTAGATGATAAGTACCACCCCAAGCTAACTTTCATGACCCAGGAACCAAGAAAATTTATAGCCAGTTTTTGTGCGGTTAAGGTAAATATCCGAACAACCCTAATAAATTACCTGGCGCTATTAAATTGAACTGAAAAAATCATTTGTTTGCTAAAATATATGTTTTATACTATGTCTTGGGGGAATAAGTTTAGGTATCGACATTTCAGTTTGTTATTGCAATCAAAACTTTTATTCGGAGATAATATAATGATACGTTCAATGTTACTTAAGATGATAGCTGCTTTGGCTTTGGTATTCTCTTCTGCCGTGGCTTTTGCGCAAAGCACGAATCCCTATGTAACTGCCTTCCAAGAATGGGTTGTGTTTTTTGATTCTGGCAAAAGCGCTTTCCCGGCTGCTAAAGAAGGTATGGTTAAGGAAATCGTTCAGGCTTATAAAACACGGGCTTCAACCCAAACAATTGAAGTGCTGGTCGTTGGCTATGCCGACACGGTTGGCAATCCTGAAAGCAATAAAAAATTAACTATCGCTCGCGCCGCAAGCGTAAAACAGGCATTGGTTGCAGCCGGTATTCCAGCAAATCGCATTCGGGTAGAAGGTATGGGGGTAGACCCTGGTTATGCTGCACAAAACAACCTAAGCTATGAAAGCACAAGACGCGTTGTTGTTAGCTTTGTTCCCGTTGGCCAATAACCAACCAAATTGCTAATTACCACACTTGTAAAATAGCCCCAGCTGCCTGATATGGCCTGGGGCTTTTTCATGTGCTTGGTGCAACACTAAATCTGCCCCAAAAAACATAGAGACTAGAATAGTATCCACTAAAAATTTTGGAGAATAAAAGGGTAGCGCAGCATCATGGTGCCCCCGGCGCGATTCGAACGCGCGGCCTACAGTTTAGGAAACTGTTGCTCTATCCATCTGAGCTACGGGGACACAAATAACTTTGGCTTAAACCTGAATTTTCTGGTTATACCAGAATAAATTGTCATCATGCAAGTAGCGCTTTGATATTTTACCTTTTTTGGTTATAAGTGAATGCACAGCATCCGTTTTTTGTAATCAGGCGACAATCTCATGGCTTCTAAAACATTTACAATCACGCTGGTTGATGATGACCAACATATTTTACAAAGCTTGTCGTTGTTTTTAAAACAACATGGTTTTCTTGTCAGCTGTTTTAGTGATGCACATCAGGCTTTAAAAAATCTTATTGACGAACCAAGCGACTTGGCCATTCTTGACATCAAAATGCCTGCAATGAGCGGTTTTCAACTATTACAACAACTACGTCAGAAAACCGCCGTTCCGGTTATTTTTTTAACCTCTAAAGACGAAGAAGCAGATGAACTAAACGGCTTACAATCAGGTGCTGATGACTATATTCGCAAACCATTTTCCCAGCGCCTGTTATTAGAGCGAATCAAGGCTGTATTACGCCGGCATCAACCCGGATCATTTGCCAACCCGTCTAAAACAGCTGAAAATAACCTTGAAAGGCCCATGGTGAAAGGGTCACTGCACCTTGACCCTAATCGGCATGAATGTAGCTGGAAAGGCAAGTTAGTACCACTAACTGTTAGCGAATTTCTATTGCTAAAGATGCTAGCAACTCACCCAGGTCACGCTAAAAGTCGCGATCAACTAATTGAAATAGCATATGGTTTCGATTATTCGGCAGACGACCGCACAATTGATAGTCATATCAAAAGAATTCGACGCAAATTTAAGTCAATTGACCAAAGCTTTGATCAGATTGAAACCCTGTATGGGCTTGGCTACCGCTATAAAATAGATTAAAAGATAATAAAAGCAAAAATGCACATTGATGGTGGCGGCCATTTTACAACAACACTTTCCTAAAAAACCCAAACCAAGACTATCACAGCGCATATTGTTGATTAACCTTATTACGCTGCTTATTCCCTTAATTGGTATTCTGCAAACTAATAATTATCGGCAAACTTTAATCAACCGTGAGTTGGCAGTTCTGGAAACCGATGCCCATATTTTTGCCACTGCCCTTAGCAATAGTGTTATAACTAGTAATACATTTGAAGAAGAACGTTTATCACCCGAAATGGCCGGGGAAATTTTACGCCGTTTTGAAATAATATCTGGCCATCGGTCGCGCCTATTTGTTCCAAGTGGATTATTGGTTTTTGATACAAACCAACGCAATACGGGCGGCAATATCGAGATAGAAATATTACTAGAAACCTCTTATGTAGGCTGGGTACAACAAATTTTATCAGGCATATCCGAATGGTTGCTGTCCCTTGGCTTGTCTGAAGATAATCTTGAATCCTATCAAGAATTTCCCTTGCAATCCGCCGATAATTATAGCGAGGTGTTACAAGCACTAAACGGTACAGCAAGCCATATGGTTCGCAAGCGTGATGATGGTCACCTGGTTTTAACTGCTGCCGTGCCAGTACAGCTTTACCGGCGTGTTTTAGGGGCTTTAATGCTATCGCAGGACGATCGCGCCATTTCGCTGGCAATACAACAATTTCATCTTGATATTTTTCTTGTCTTTCTAGCCAGTTTAATGGTCACAGTTATTTTATCAGTATTTCTGTCACGAACAATCGCGCGTCCCCTTTATCGGTTGGCCAATGCCGCGGAAGAAATTGAACAAAAATATGCACCAAGCGAAACGCTTTTATTACCAAGCACCATACCTATCAACAAGATACCAATAACAAGATCCCTATCCCAAAGGCGCGATGAAATTGGTCATCTTGCACACTCTTTAAATCGCATGACTCGCGCTTTGCAACATCGCATCGAAAGTATGGAGCATTTTGGTGCCGATATTGCCCACGAATTGCGCAATCCAATTACATCAATGCGCAGTGCCCTAGAAAATATTGGAAGATCAGCACTTAGTGAACCCGACAGGGCCATGGCTAATATTTTACAACAAGATATTTCACGTCTTGATCGATTGATCTACGATATAGCAGAGTCGTGCAGAATTGAAGCTGAATTTGCAAAAAATATGCCTGAAAGAATTGATTTGACTGACTTGCTTAAAACCTTTGTTGTCTTGCACACACCACTAAACAGCCAAATTTTTGTCACACAATTCAGCGAAAATCCGGTTTTTATTCTTGGATACCGCGACCGTTTGGGACAAGTTCTTGAAAATTTGGTTAATAATGCCAAATCCTTCAGCCCGCCTCATGGTCGGATTTTTCTGAAAACGAATAGAGAAAAAACCATCGCCAAATTCAGTATAGGTGATGAAGGGCCTGGGATTGCACCTGAAAATTTCGAAAAAATTTTTGAACGATTTTTTTCACTACGCCCTAAACAAGAAAAATTTGGCCACCATTCTGGCCTTGGACTAAGCATTTGTCGCCAAATTATTGAAGCACTTGGGGGTAAAATATACGCCGGCAATCGATTTAATTCTGATGGATCGGTGGCTGGTGCCATCTTTACTGTTGAATTACCGCACCTATCTGTTGGATAATCTGAAAATGATTGCCACCAAACACTAATTACCTTTATTCTTATAAGAAAAAAATATTCATCGTTCGTGTCTATAACCATAACGCCTATAATACATTTTATTTTTTGCTTCATTGGCTTTACATGATAAAATCGCCTGACATATCAAAACCTGCTGTCTTTATCGTTACCGGATTATCCGGTGCTGGGCGCAGTACAGCGCTTAAAGCACTTGGTGACATTGGTTTTTATGTTATCGATAATTTACCGCTTGTTCTTCTAAGAAACATCGATGCGCAGATGATGTCCTCGGTAAGCAAGTCCCTATTTGCCCTGGCTATTAACAGCCAGACAATTGGCTTTTCTAGCAATAATCTTTTGTCAATCATTGCCAATTTACGTGACGAACAGCTTTTTCAGGTTTATCTGATTTATCTTGATTGCGACAATGAAATTCTGATCCGCAGATATACAGAAACCCGCCGCCGTCACCCACTAGCCACAGATCGGCCGGTGGTTGATGGGATCAGCCAGGAACGCATATTACTCGAACCACTCAAGGATCAGGCTGACTTAATTATCGACACATCCCACATGCTGATCGCTGACCTTAAAGAACGCCTGAAAGCCTTTGCCCAATCAACGATTAAACATACATCCTTTACCCCTTTATCTATTCAGGTAGTATCTTTTTCATATCGCCTTGGATTACCGCGCGAGGCAGATTTGGTTTTTGATATGCGCTTTTTACGCAACCCACATTACGACGAGCAGCTACGCCCCCTAAACGGTCAGAATCAGGAAATTGCTGATTTTATTCGGCAAGATAAAATTTATGCACCATTTTTTGATATTTTGGTCAATCAGTTGAAGTTGTTGTTACCCGCCTTTGAACATGAGGGTAAAAGCTATCTAACGATTGCTTTGGGATGCACGGGCGGCAAGCATCGCTCGGTTTTTGTGGCTGAAGAAACCTTTAGCTGGCTTAAGAAAATGGGTTTTCAGGCAAGCTTGAAACATCGTGATTTAGCCGCTGCAATGACAAAATCAGAATAAGGGATTTAGTTAATGATTGCCATATTACTGTTAACACACGGGAAGCTAGGACATGAATTTTTATCGTTGATTAAACAAATTTGTGGCGAGGAATCCCATATAAAAGCTATTGGTATAGAGCCTTCGGATGACATCGAAAAAAAACGCCAAGAAATAGCTGCAACAATAAAATCCCTAAATCAGGGACGTGGCGTGATTATTGTAACTGATCTTTTTGGCGGTGTTCCATCGAATATTGCTATTTCTTTTATGAATCAACCACAAATCGAGGTTTTAGCTGGCATGAACCTACCTTTATTAATTAAATTGGCGCGTGCACGGCATCAACATGATTTGGCAACAGCATCTGCTCTGGCACAGGAAGAAGGGCGTAAATACATTTATTCAGCTTCACAAATATTAAACCAATCAAGATAAAATACCCCCAATTGATTAGAAAACTGCCATGAATTTTGTACAAACCATTTTAAATAAACGCGGATTACATGCACGCGCTGCTGGTAAGTTTGTTAGGATAGTAGGTTTATTCCAAGCACAGATAACGGTTATCAAGGGCACAATAAAAGCTGATGGATTATCCATCATGGAATTATTAATGCTTCAGGCGTCTCAGCACGATATATTAACCATCGAGGCCACCGGACCCCAAAGTGATCAGGCTTTACAGGCTTTGCAGCAGCTAATTCAAAACAAATTTGGCGAACATGAATAGATTGAATGATGACAATCGCCATAGTGTAAACATCCTAAAAAGTTGCTTGTCTTTTGATCCAATTCCCCCTACTGCTATTCGCAAAGCACTTTTAGCCAATAATTCCGCCTGTGGAGATTGAAGATGAATAAAAAAAATGATTACAAAGTTGCCGATATTAGCCTTGCTGAATGGGGTCGTCGTGAAATTAGTATCGCCGAAACAGAAATGCCAGGTTTAATGGCCTTGCGTAAGGAGTATGGTACCAGCAAACCATTACAGGGAGCCAAGATTACAGGTTGCCTGCACATGACCATACAAACAGCCGTCTTAATTGAAACACTTGTAAAATTAGGTGCTGAGATTCGCTGGAGTTCATGTAATATATTTTCGACTCAGGATCACGCCGCCGCTGCAATTGCTGCTGCCGGTATTCCGGTTTTTGCTTGGAAAGGCATGAGCGAAGAAGAATATTGGTGGTGTATTGAACAAACCATTCATGGCCCTAATCACTGGACACCAAACATGCTACTAGACGATGGTGGTGATTTAACTCAAGTTATGCACGAAAAATACCCCCAGCTTTTAAGCAAGGTTAAGGGTGTCTCTGAAGAAACAACCACCGGCGTACGTCGCTTATATGAAATGGCAGCACAAAAAAAACTGGCCATACCCGCAATGGATGTGAACAGTTCAGTAACCAAGTCAAAATTCGATAATCTTTATGGCTGCCGCGAAAGCCTTATTGATGGTATTAAGCGTGCCACTGGTGTAATGCTGGCAGGCAAAGTAGCTGTTGTTTGTGGTTTTGGAGATGTGGGTAAGGGTTGTGCAAGTTCCCTGCGTGGGCAAGGTGCTCGGGTTATTGTGACCGAAATAGACCCTATTTGCGCCCTACAAGCTGCTATGGAAGGCTACCAAGTAACAACTATGGAAGATATCGCCGCTACTGCTGATATTTTTGTTACCGCTACTGGTAATGTCGATATTATTACCCTTGATCATATGCGGTTAATGAAAGACCGTGCGATTGTTTGCAATATTGGTCACTTTGACCAAGAAATTCAGATTGACGCACTGCGCAACTATAAATGGGAAGAAGTAAAACCACAAGTAGACGAGGTTGTTTTCCCAGATGGCAAACGGTTAATAGTTCTTGCCAAAGGGCGTCTTGTCAACCTTGGCTGTGCCAGCGGTCACCCCAGTTTTGTAATGAGCACATCTTTCACCAACCAAGTTTTGGCACAAATTGAATTGTGGCAGAATTATAAAAGTTATCAGAAAGATGTCTATACGTTACCCAAAAAACTTGATGAAAAAGTTGCAGCCCTTCATTTGGCTAAAATTGGCGTGAAATTAACACACCTGAATAAAAAACAGGCCGACTATATTGGTGTAGAGATTAAGGGGCCATTTAAGCCAAGCGGCTATCGATATTAACCAAGTGCCAAATGTTCCTTTTAAGGCAGGTGTGTAACATCTGCCTTATATTTTTGTTCTGAACAGATGGTAAGATTAAACTTATTCCTTTACGTTGCATACATGCTTGTGTTTTGTTAGGTTAGATGGGCTATTAATCCACAAGCTAACAAGGTAATATTTAATGCTTAACAGCTTGATTTTCTGGTTGCTGATCGCTTTTGTAGCTTTACTGAGCGGATTTTGCGTTTTTTTACTGCTCAGGCTGCGCCAAACATCTTTCCTACCATTATATTCGGGCTATTCTATGCAAAATGCCAAGCAGGCAATATATTTGGATTGCTTTAAGGCACGTCGCCCCCTTAAGCTTGATCAGCAATTGGATTGGCACCATGTTTTTGTAGGCAATAAAGCTTTAAACAAAATTTTATCATCCCTGGAAATCCAATCGCTTGAAGAAACCATGCGGCATCATTCATGGGAAAGTCCGCTGGTTGGTTGGTATAAAAGCCCAGAAAATCAGGCTATCTTAACAATTGTTTATCAAAACCAAAGCGGTTACTGGCTTATGGTGCTATCACAACCAGATTTATCAAATTTTTATCATCAGCTACACCACTACCAATACATTTTAAACAACCTACCTATACCCATATGGGCACGTCAGGCAGACTTGAAAATTACCTATTGCAATCAGGCCTACGCGAATATTGTTGGCCGCGATTTAACGTCTGTTATCCAGGAACAGCTTGAAATTTTACCCAACCAGCAAGGAAATCACCTAAAACAATTGGCGCAACGTTCCTTAGATTTTGGGTTAAGTCAATCTGAAAGCCAATATATTGTCTTCAATGGCAAAAGGCTGTTATTCGACATCCACGAGCTCGTGGTAAGCGATCATTTTATCAAGAAACAGATGGCTACCGTTGGTTATGGTAACGATGTAACCGCTCTTGAAGATATACAAAACAGACTATCCCAGCAAATTGGGGCACATGCAGAAACTTTAGAAAATTTAGATACGGGAATTGCTATTTATAGCGGTGATGGTCGGATTCGATTTTTTAACAAAGCTTATACACAGATATTCGGTCTATCTAATAGCTTTTTGGATAAAAACCCTGTTATTGCAGAAGTTTTAGAACAATTACGACATACACGCCGCATTCCGGAACAGGTTGATTTTGTTCAGTATAAAAAAGATGTTAGCAAAATATTTTTATCAGTTGTTGCCCGACATCAAGAATTGTGGCATTTAAGTGATGGTTCAACCCTAAGACTGCAAATTACACCGCATCCTTTTGGTGGCATTTTGATGCAAGTCGATGACGTAACCGATCGCTTAACGTTGGAACGATCCTACAACACCCTAATTGATGTTCAGCGCGCTTCCCTTGACCATTTGCATGAAGCGGTTGCAGTCTTTGGCAGCGATGGTCGATTGAAACTGGCAAATGCCACCTACCGGAAAGATTGGCATTCAGAAAACCTGTTTTCAAGCGCAACGCCACATATCAGTGAAGTTGCTGCAAGATTTCAAGAAAAATTGCTGCCAGGTACCGAAAAATCCACGCCCCATCAATCATCAGAAATACAAGAAGTTGTTAGCTTAATTACTAATGGCCAATCTAAACAGGGTCAGGTCGAACTAAAGGATGGACGTGTTTTCCAATACGCGGTTGAACCCCTACCCGATGGTAGTAGTTTGTTCAGCTATTTGGATATTAGTGATAGTTTTCGTGCAGCCGAAGCCTTAAAACAGCGCAACGAGGCACTTGAAACTGCCGATAAAATGAAAACCGCTTTTTTGGCCAATGTTTCATATGAATTACGCACTCCTTTGAATGCCATTGTTGGTTTTGGTGAAATGCTGCAAAATGGTTATGCTGGCCAGCTGAATGCAGCACAGCAGAAGATGATGATCACCATGATGCAGGCATCAACCCAACTCACCAAGCTTATTGACGATGTTCTTGATATTACAGCAATTGAAGCCGGTTATTTGGATTTAACACGCACATCTGTTAATCTAAGCAAGCTTCTTGATATTGCTGTTCAAACCCATCAGCCAATTGCACATTTGCGCCAAATAACAATTGACGTAGCTAATCAGATTAATCAAGCATGGACTTATGGCGATGAAAAGCGCCTGCTGCAAGTGATTACAGTTTTTCTTACGAACGCCATTCAGCGATCACCATTAAATGGACTGATTACAGTTACCCTGAACAGCCAGCTTGGGTTATTGGTGTTATCTTTTACAGATCAAGGAACACCGCTTTCTTCACAAGAACAGCAAAGTTTATTTGAAAAATTTGTGGCTACCGAAACGCGCAAAAAGCCCGGGGCAGCCCAGCTAAGCCTTGCTTTAGCTCGCCAACTCGTGTTACTGCATCAGGGCAGTATATCAGTTGCCAGCAGCAGTAGCTCAACAACCATCACTTGCAGTTTGCCAGACCAACGTCTTGAAGGTGATAAAACTTCTAACTTAAGATAACGATTGCACGCCCGATGTTGTCGAATATTCAAAATGTACGGCTTCATCAGGATGTAGGTATTGGCGTATTGCGTGTGCGGCGCTTGCTGCCTCGCTAAAACCACTAAGGATCAGTTTTAATTTACCTGGGTATGTCGCTATATCACCAACTGCATAAATGCCTTGTTGATTGGTTGAACAATGTTGTGGATTAACCTGAATATGGTGTTGATGTAGCGAAAGTCCCCAATCAGCAATTGGACCCAGTTGGCTTGAAAGGCCAAAAAAAGCCAGTAGCACCTGCGCAGGCAGGTGACGCGTGTTTCCATCCATATCCTCAACCAATACGGATTGTAACTGCCCTCCTGCACCCTGTAATTTTTGCAGTTGATAGGGAACAACGAGCTCGACCTTACCCTTGCGTACTAAATCGTCTAACTGTTCCAAGCTGGCCGGAGCAGCGCGAAATTTTGACCGGCGGTGAATTAAATATATTTTTTTGGCAATCGGGCTTAAATTAATTGTCCAATCCAATGCCGAATCACCCCCACCCGCAATGGCAATTGTTGCGCCTGAAAATTGCTGCGGCTGTTGAACATGATAGAAAACGCTTTTTCCTTCGTAACTGGTAATATCAGGTAACGGGGGACGGTTAGGTCCAAATGCACCAACACCAGCTGCAATAATAACTGTTTTTGCCAGAATTTTAACATTTTTACTGGTAACTGCCTGCCAATAGCTACTATGACGGGTAAGTTCTTGCACCTGCTGTCCTAAATGGAAAATTGGCTTAAATGGTTGAATTTGCTGGTGCAGTTGTTCAATTAAATGCGCTGCTGTAATTTTTGGATATGCAGGGATATCATAAATAGGTTTTTCAGGATAAAGTGCGGTACACTGCCCACCAATCATTTCAAGCGCATCTATCACCTGGCAACGTAATTTTTGCATGCCACAGGCAAATATGCTAAATAATCCAACTGGCCCAGCACCAATAATTAATACATCACTTAATGCAGTCATCATTAATAAAGAATTCCCCTTTTTAAAATTATTGATGCCATTATGACGATAATCTATCTATGATGTCATCACAATTTAGCTTTAAATTATATGATCAATTAACGAATAACCAATGCAAAACTTCACTTCTTTACCATTATTACAAAAATTTGATTCCTTGTCGCTTTACGACTTGCAGCAAGTGGCGCGAAAACTTGCTGGTATTTGTAAAGCTGGTCGGGTAATTGCCTTATGGGGTAATTTGGGGGTTGGCAAAACAACTTTTGCCCGAAGTTTGATTAAAACTCTTGTACCTGATGCTGCTGAAATTCCAAGCCCAACATTTGCCTTGGTACAAACCTATTGCACTGGATTATTCGATGTTTGGCACTTTGATCTTTATCGCCTACATCATCCTGAAGAAGCCCTAGAACTATCAATTGAAGAAGCTTGGCATAACAGTCTTGTACTTATTGAGTGGCCTGAACGACTTGGGCATCTCTTACCAGACGATCGACTTGATGTGCGAATCGATTTCGCCAAATTACCAAACCACCGTCAGGTACAAATTTGTGGGTCCCGTGCGTGGGACGATCAACTATTAACCTTAGGTACAAAACCATGGTAAAACAGACAGAACGTACTCATCAAATTCAACTTTTTCTTGATGCAGAAGGCTGGCAAGGCGCAATACGCCAAAAAATATCTGGTGATGCCTCATTTCGTCAGTACGAACGTTTGCATCACAATAACAAACCACCCGCTATTCTAATGGATGCCCCCCCTCCTAAAGAACGGGTTGATCAATTTTTAGCAATTGCCAAAATTTTGTCGAACATGGGCGTTTCAGTTCCCCAATTTTATGCCGTAGATCAGCAGCAAGGACTAATCATCATGGAAGATTTTGGTGATAATACCTACACGCGTCTTCTGCAATCAGGCTATCCTGAGAAGGATTTATATCAATTAGCGGTTGATCTTTTAATCCATCTATACCAGCAATCAACCGCTAATATTACATCACTTCTACCCGATTTTGATGATTTAAAGGTCTTAAACCAGGTTCAGGTTTTTCTTGATTGGTATTGGCCTGAAATATACCAAGAACCGGTGCAACAGCATGTTCGCAATGACTTTATTGGCTTGTGGCAAAAAATGTTTAACGATTTTAGGGTCGGCAGACGTGTCCTAACACATTTTGATTTTCACGTTGATAATTTAATGCTTCTGCCAAACCGCAGCGGCATTAAAGCGTGTGGTTTGCTTGATTTTCAAGATGCTGTTCGTGGATCGGAGGTTTTCGATTGCATGTCACTGCTTGATGATGCAAGACGCGATGTACCAAGACCAATGGCACATCAGTTAAAAAAATATTTTTTGGATACTTTCCCAAAAAACGAGCGTGAATATTTAAACAATTCCTACGCTTTCTGGGGTGCTCAGCGCCATACCCGCATTTTAGGAACTTTTATTCGTTTGTATCGCCGCGACAATAAACCTGGCTATTTACAATTTATCCCCCGTGTTTGGGGGCAGTTGCAAGCAACACTTAAAGAGCCGCATATGAAGCCCTTACAACAATGGTTCGGCAATTATTTTCCTGAACCGAAGCAAAAGGTAGAAAAGCATGTCTAAACTATATTCTAAGAATACCCCTTCGATTCAAACAGCCATGATTCTTGCGGCTGGTTATGCCACCAGATTGCGACCCATTTCAAATCATACACCAAAAGCGATGGTTCAGATTATGGGAAAACCAATTCTTGGTCATATTTTAGAGCGGCTAAAGGAGGTTGACTTAAAACAAATTATTGTAAATACCCACCATCTAGGCGCGGTTGTTAAAACGTATTTAGAACAACAACCAAAGAATTTTAACATTCAAATAAGTGAAGAACAAACTATATTGGAAACTGGTGGTGGTGTTAAGCAAGCCTTACCAATGATTGGGGCACAACCATTTTATGTTATCAACGGTAAAATCATTTGGTTTAATGGTGGCCAGAATAGCTTATTACACCTTGCTAGCCATTGGAATAATAAAACAATGGATGTTCTACTTCTGCTGCAACCAGTAACCAAAACAGTTGGTTATCAGGGGTCTGGTGATTTTCATTTAAACGCGGATGGTTCTCTAAAACGCCGTCAAGAGGACGAGATTGCACCTTTCGTTTTTAGTGGCATCCAAATTATACATCCCCGGTTATTTCAAGATAGCCCGGATGGATCATTTTCGCTGAATGTTTTATATGATCGGGCTATTGCCCAGGGACGCTTATTTGGGGTACGCCACGATGGAACGTGGCTG
This sequence comes from uncultured Rhodospirillaceae bacterium, assembly GCA_964414755.1. Classification (GTDB taxonomy): domain Bacteria; phylum Pseudomonadota; class Alphaproteobacteria; order JAEUKQ01; family JAEUKQ01; genus JAEUKQ01. Next base: position 21,847 of record CAYPXH010000018.1, read on the forward strand.
CATATCAGCAGCCCCCAAGATATTCTTGCAGTTGAAGCTTACCTACGTCAGCACCACACCAATTTAACACGCAACTAGACCGAAAAACTAGCAAAAAGTATGGGCATATATTATACACCCGCTGGCTATTCAACGATTGATCTATTAGCGGATTATATTTTGGCCGAAACGGCTAAAAATCCCTTAGCTATGTCAAAGGGTATTGTATTTTTACCGAACCGGCGATCCTGTCGCCTTCTGCAAACAAGCTTACTTGAAAAAAGCCAACATAATACAGCCATTCTGTTACCATACATTCAGCCGATTGGCGACATTCAACCCAATACACCGATTCCTGGATTGCTGCCAAAATTTTTGACTAAACACCCGTTAAAACCTTCTATAAACCATATGCGCCGTCATTTCTTACTAGCACGCTTGATTGCGCAAGCTGGATTTATTGAAGCAGGTGCTTATAATCTGCGTCATGCATTACTTTTGTCAAAATCATTAGCACATTTGCTATCAGAATCGGTAGCTTTTAACCTAGACTGGCACAGATTAGATAACATTGTCGACACCGACTTTGCCGAACATTGGCAAAAAACCCTAAAATTTTTAAACATTTTACGCAATCTTTGGCCCCAAATTCTTATAGAAGAAGGCTTGGAAAATCCAGAAACACTTCACCAACAATCTCTCGATATTCTGGCCAATCTGTGGCAACAACATATACCAACAGGGACTGTGTTGGTTGGTGGTATGCCACGTCCAACACCCGGCATCTTAAAACTGTTATCAGTTATAGCAAAATTACCCCAAGGGTTTATTGTATTACCTTCTTTCCAGAATAGCCAAACCCCCATACTACAACAAGAAATCCGTCAGGCGCCAACACACCCCTATTATCAACTATTTAAACTGTTGGATTTTCTGAAACAAGATTTGGCAGATTTAAAACCGTGGCCTGTAATACAACGATCATCGCCAGACTTAATGGCTGACACCCGATTGCAGTTTTTAGAGCTGGCCATGCGCCCATCTTCCCTGATTAGCGATTGGGATCATCCCCAAGAATTTTTACCTACCAATCCCCTACCCCAATCCCCGTCATTTCAATCAGATAGTAGGTTAACAAACTATATCCAGCTTGTTGAATGCCCTGGTTTGCGTGAAGAAAGCCAAGTTATTTCTCTGATTATCCGCGATAGTTTAGAAAAGAAATCGGAAAAAATTGCTCTTGTAACACCTGATCGTCAGCTGGCTTTGCGCGTTCGTCTTGAACTAACCCGTTGGGGTATTGTAATTGATGACTCGGCTGGCCAAGCACTGCACCAAACCGATGTTGGGAAATATTTGCGTCTCACTGCAATGATGTTGCAACCAGATGTTCAAAGTGCAGTATTGCTTGCCGCATTAAAACATCCGTTTAGCCAGGCCGGCCGCCGCCGTTCTTTTTTCCTGCGATTAACCCGCGATCTTGAAAAACGCCTTCTGCGCCAGGGGTTTTCAGCAAATATCCCTTTATTAGTTCAGGCTTCTAAACAAATTAAAAACGGCAATCGTTTGGTTCTTTTTTTGGAAACACTGGCACAAGGTTCAGAAAAACTTCGTCATCTTCTTAAAGAACACACTGTACCATTAAGAACATTGGTGCAGGCGCACTGTGTTTTTGCCGAATGGTTGTCTTGCGCCTACAATCAATCTGCAAGCACTCTATGGTCTGGTGAAGCGGGTGAAGCTGCCGCCAGTATGATGGCCGAACTTATGCAACCTGGAATGGCGGATGTTCTTATTTCTCCAAAGCATTATCCCGATATTTTAAGCGATTTGTTCCAAGAAAAAACCATATATCCCCAGCTAAGCTTTAATCCACGTCTTTATATTTGGGGACTTTTAGAAGCACAATTACAGCAGGCAGATACCGTTATCCTGGCTGGACTTAACGAAGGGCAATGGCCTGGTACAGTGCCATCAGATCCCTGGCTAAACAACCGTTTGCGCCATCAGTTAGGGCTTCCTGAAGCGCAAGAAACAATAGGCCAGATGGCTTTTGATTTCATTCAAACATGCCAAGCAAAACACGTTTTTTTAACCCGTTCTATTAAAGTTGATGGAACACCCACGCGGCCATCACGATTTTTACAAAGATTGCAAGCATTCGCACAGGCAAAGTTTCAGGGTAGTTTAACCGAAACACATTGGTTACAGTGGCAACAACAATTGACACCCAAACCAACCGCTAGCATCAAGCATACTCAACCCTTACCCTGCCCGGCAGTTCAGATTCGCCCCAAACGTTTTTCGGTTAGCGATGTACAATTGTTGATTGATAATCCCTATGAATTTTATTGCCGGCGGTTATTGAAATTATCACCTTTATCAGCGCTTGATAAAGAACCAGATGCCAGTGTTCGGGGTTCGATTGTGCACCGAACATTATACCAGTTTAATAAACTTTATCCCAGCAACTTGACAAGCCAATCTTATCATGACTTTCAGCAAATTGCCCGGAAAAACTTTGAACCATACCTAGAGCGCGGTCAAACATGGGCTTTTTGGTGGCTGCATTTTCAGCCCGTTCTTGACTGGTTGTGGCATCAGGAAGAACGCAATCGCCCGAACATTAACCAATCATTCCACGAAGTTAATGGCCAGATTACATTCACAGTAAACAACTATTCTTTTATTTTACAGGCACGTGCCGACCGAATTGATTTGTTGTCTAATAATTTGCTTCGAATTATTGATTATAAAACAGGAAAATCGCCCACCAAAGACAGTATCCTTAAGGGCCGTGAATGTCAGCTGCCTATTGAATTACTGATTGCCGAAGGGGGGTTCTTCACCAACATACCGGCTTGCCCTGTTGATGAGCTTGTCATCTACAATTTAGGTGCCGAATTTAAAACAAACCCTTTATTAAGCATCACAACCAACGAAGCACCCATCGGCCAAAATATTCAGCGTTTGTTACACGAACTGCTACAGCAATATTATAACGAAATACCCGCAGCATACGCATACCAGCACCAGAACAATGCCAGAGAGCATTATAAGCTTTTATCAAGGTTCGACAGCTGGAGTAACGACAAAACAGAAGGCCAGGATGAACACGACTAATCACCCAGAAAACTTGTGGAAGCAAGCTTTAAACAACCAACGATTGGCAGCCGACCCCAAAACATCTGCCTGGGTTTCGGCTTCGGCCGGAACAGGTAAAACCAAGGTATTAACAGACCGTGTTTTACGTTTATTGCTATCCGGAACAAAAATTTCGGGTGTTTTGTGCTTAACTTATACCAAAGCTGCAGCATCAGAGATGGTAAACCGACTACTTGAACGCATGTTATCATGGTCAGTACGGCCACTTGAATTATTAAGCCAAGACCTTGAGTTGCTGATTGGCACCTCCCCAAGTCAAGCGGATATTGTGCGCGCACGCCAATTATTCTTTCAAGTTATCGATGATCCTATCGGGCTACAGGCTTCAACTATTCATTCTTTTTGCCAAAATTTACTTGAACGTTTTCCATTGGAAGCACAAATTGCCCCAGGATTTCGGATTATTGAAGGTGCAGAAGCCAGTACCATCGTTAATCAGGCAATCGAAGACGCATTAAATATGATTCGGCAACAGGCCGATGATTCCAGTATGGCCGCCCTGCGCCTGATATCAAAACAATATAGCTGGAAAACATTTTTTGACCTGATTGTCCATCTGCACCAAAATCAACGTTTTATGGAAGCAGCAATTAACCGTTATGGTTCCATCAGCGCTATTATCGCCAGTTTATACGAACAACACCAATTTAATCCCGAAAAAACAGATGCTGAATTACTTACAGAATTTATCCATCAAACCCGGGATCGTTTGGAAAAAGCTTTGGTAACTTTCCCTAAAACAACCGGTACGAGCTTTGAAGCCAAAACACTAGAAAGCCTGCATGATTGGCTGACTTATACCGATTCTGATAACCAATTATGGGAAAAATACAGCACGATCTTTCTAACCCAAAAACGAAAACCACGCGCTCAGTTCGCCAAAGGCAATTTATCGACCGATGAATATGTACTATTTCGTCAAGAAACAAAGTTTTGTCTTGATTTTCATGCACAACAGAATCATCACCGTTCAATCCGCTTAACGGGTGCTATGCTTGAAATATACCGTTACTTTGATCAGCATTACCGACTGCGAAAACAACAATTGATGGCACTTGATTATCATGACTTAGTACATCATGTACGCCATTTCTTGCTAAGCCCCAACGCGATTTCATGGGTTCTTTATAAGCTGGATAATCAAATTAGCCACGTCTTAATCGACGAAGCACAGGATTCAAACCGCGATCTTTGGGAAATGATGGAAACAATTGTTGGTGAATTTTTTTCTGGCCAAGGGCAACGCCATGATCAGCGTACTATTTTTGCTGTTGGCGACGTAAAACAATCCATTTACGGTTTTCAGCAGGCCGAACCGCAAGAATTTACCCAAGCTAATCAGCGATTTCAGGATTATACCACCAGATCAGGGCAAACATGGCGCAGTGTTGATTTGCATATCTCGTTTCGCTCAACACCCGCCATTCTTCAAGCCGTTGATGCCGTGTTCAACCAACAAGATTGTTTATTAAAACAAGGTGGTTTTACAATCCAACATCAAGCGCAACGGCTTGGCCAAGGTGGCACCGTAGAATTATGGCCAGTTATAAAATCATCGACAATACCAGCTGAACAAGCTTATGCCGACATTCTGGCAAAACGTATTAAGCAAATGTTGTCGGGCGAAGTATTGACATCAAAAGGACGACCTATCGAAGCACGCGACATTATGATCTTGCTTGCCAGACGCAAGCCGTTGATTGACCCTATTTTAAAAGCTTTACAATCATACCAAATTCCAGCTGCGGGACTAGACCGTCTAAAACTACAAGAACATTTGGCAATTCAGGACTTAATAGCTTTGGGCAAGTTCTGTTTGCTGCCCAGCGATGATTTTAACCTTGCTGTGATTCTTAAGGGGCCGCTTGCACGGCTTAGCGAAGACCAGCTGTTTGATCTTTGTTATCATCGTCCAGCAAGCCTTTGGGAACAAGTACAACAACACGCCCGCCAGCACACAACATATCAACCAATTGTTGGATTGTTATACCAGCTGATGCACAGCCAAGATCGACACCCATTTCAGTTTTATTCTTACGTGCTAGAACAGCTGGGTTTTAAATCAAAGCTGGTCGAGGATCATGGGATAGAAACATTGGATATTATCGATGAATTTATGGCCCTATCATTAAATTTTGCCGAACAAAAACCTGGCACACTTCAAGAATTTATTGATCATATTGAAACAGGCCAAATTGAAATTAAGCGCGACTTAGAACAACCCATTCTTAATCAAGTGCGTTTGATGACCATTCACGGATCTAAGGGATTACAAGCACCTATTGTTTTCTTGCCTTGTTCAGGTTTTGAAAATAATTCCCAAACAAAAATTATCTGGGATCACCCTAGCAGCACACATATATTACCGATGTTATTGGCTGGCAAAGATTATGACAGCATCCAACAACAACAATTGCGTACCACACTGGAACAAAAGCAACGGCAAGAACAAGAACGACTATTATACGTGGCCATGACCCGCGCCGAAGATCGTTTGTATATTGCCGGGTTGCCGGCAAAATCATCATCTGATTGGTGTTATAACTTTATTTGGCATGGACTTAAGCAGGTAGCCCAGCCATTTTCCATGACAACAATTGACACACTTTGGAATCATCATGACATCGGATTGCGTCTAGAAACCCCACAAATTACACCCATATCACGTGCAACAGTATCTTTATTGCCTTCTTCCCCATTGCCCGATTGGTGGCAAAAAAAGATTGTTGAAAAGAATCTTTCTGTTGCAACCATTTTACCCAGCCATGAAGAATCGGGTAATTTGATTAGTCCATTGCTTGTGGAAGAACAGCAGTCTTTGTACCAGCGCGGACAACTGATTCATCAATTATTGCAATTAACCAGCGAACATGGCGACACGGCATTCCAACCAATGGCTTTGGCTTTTCTTCAACAACCCGCTTTGGGGTTATCCAATATGCGGCAGCAAGAAATTTTATCCCACATCAACAACCTGGTACACAGCACCTTATGGCAAGAATTGCAATTGGCCGATAATTTATATGAAATTCCAATTCAAGGCTGGGTAGCAATCAATCAAAACCAGAAAATACATATAAGCGGCCGGATTGATCGTTTGGCAATTTTTCCCCGTGATATTTGGATTATCGATTATAAAACCCATCATCAACCCCCCGGCGACACAAAATCTGTGCCAGTTGCGTATTATCGGCAAATGGCGTTCTATTTATCACTGGTGCAACAAATATATCCGCAACATCAAATTCGCTGTTTTTTGCTTTGGACAGCAAAACCATTGCTGATGGAACTGGAAAATGATTTACTAAATACCTATATCTATCAGTAAATATCCCACAAAATGAATTATGATGTATATAAAGGTGTATGATGACGACAATTAAGACGACGGATTATAATTTTCAGAAAGACGTTTTACAAGCAAGCAAGCCTGTTTTGGTCGATTTTTATGCCGACTGGTGTGGTCCGTGCAAGGTTATTGCCCCAGCGCTCGAAGAAATAGCAATTCAACTGCAAGACAAAGTTACCATTGCCAAAATCAACATTGATGACAACCCAAACACACCTCAAAATTATGGTGTACGCGGTATTCCTACCCTTATGTTGTTTAAAAATGGCCAGGTTGCCGCAACCAAGGTTGGGTCAATGCCTAAATCCAAACTGCTTGAATGGATACAGTCCGTCATCTAAGGGGCAGTTATCCAAAGGTCATGACCTTATAAAGCTATCTGGGGTACCCATTTACTTGGTTTACAAATTGTACCCCTTTGGCCATATAGTTTAGTGCAATTTTCAAAAATTGCCGGCGCTGGGTTTGACCATCATAACCAGCCAACCTGGTTTTCTACCCTTTTATATTATTGGTAATTCTTTAATAGCCTGGCTAACCAGACTATATGCACATCAGTTTTTGTGCTTGTGGTTTTTATATTTTGCCTTGCTGCATATATGGGAAAAATTTTCGTCCCTCATAGAGGGTATTTTAGATATTGTACGCCGAATCAATTGGTTGATGATTACTAAAATACAAATTAAAAACCCCTGCCGGAGCTT
>CAYPXH010000019.1:0-29016 GCA_964414755.1 uncultured Rhodospirillaceae bacterium
ATGAAATGAGCCACTGGGCTGAGTATGATTATATCGTTGTTAATTATGATATTGAAAAAAGTGTTCGCCAGGTTCAAGCTATCCTTGAAGCCGAGAGATTACGTCGTGAACGTCAGATTGGATTACATGAATTTGTTAAAGGCCTGCGCGAAGGGCGTTAAGAAAAGCATTACATTGAAATATAAAATAAAAAGGAAAATTTATGTCTCATGACCATAAAAAAACTAGCCAACCGGTTGATATTTTAACTGAACGTCAACGGATGTGGAAAAGTTTTACAAAGTTTAGCCTTTATACAACAATTGTCGTAGTGGTTATTCTAGGGCTGATGCGCTTATTTCTTGTTCACTGACATGACACAGACATTTAATTTTAAGGCGGTGGTCAAAAAACTACCGCCTTTCTCATTTTTATAAGCTTTAACCAACAATTTCTATGCCGCTGAAGAAGAAAGCAATTTCTTGTTTAGCTGCTTCTACTGAATCTGATCCATGAACCGAGTTTGCTTCGATGGATTCAGCGAAATCCTTACGAATTGTGCCTGCTTCAGCTTGTGCGGGGTTTGTTGCCCCCATGATTTTCCGGTTTAAGCTTACAGCATTAATTCCTTCCAAAACTTGTACAATAACTGGGCCACTGGTCATAAAATCAACCAGACTTTTATAAAATGGCCGGCTACTGTGGGCTTCATAAAATTTTTCTGCTTGTTTCCTTGTTAAAATAAGCTTTTTTTGTGCAACAATTTTTAAGCCAGCTTCTTCGAAGCGTGCATTAATTTTGCCTGTTAAATTACGCCGTGTGGCATCGGGTTTTATAATTGATAAAGTTTTTTCCATTGTCATATCATTCTGTTAAAAAGTAATTAAAGTTAAAAAGCATCTAGCATCAACGACACGTTATTGTTGACATCAAGTTAGCATGATTAACCAATCAATTTAGTTAAAAAGTCAAGTTCTAATTGGCTAGTAAGCATTATACATATATCGATATAAATTTTTAATGATTGCTGGGTGAGCATTCAATAATTGATAAGGCAATTTTTTGAAGCAGTTCAAAATAAAGTCCAGGACCGGCATGTATTTCAGCGCCAATTGGGTCAAGTGTACCTAAACTAATATTATTGGTTGTTGAGAGTACTTGAAGCCATTTTGGGTTTGTATGCTGAGGTTCTTGGAATACACATACATGCGGATAGCGGGCAATTTTTTGCTGAATTTCTTTAAGCCTTTTGGCGCTAATAATTTCTTCGGGTACGATAGTAATTGAACCAATGATGTTAAGCTGAAAATACCGTTCATAATATTGATAAGCATCGTGTCCAACGAGAAGTGGTGTTTTCTTATACGGTGCCAGCTGATTCTTTATACTGATTGCAACAGATGTTGTTTGTTGCAAAAACATTGTAAGGTTTTTTGAATACACCGCTTTATTCAAAGGATCAAGTTTTGTTAGCTCTTCTGCCAGATAGATTGCGATTGTTTTTGCATTATCAGGGTCCAACCAGATATGGCCGTCGTATATTTCTGTTATATCAGAACAATTATGATCATGAACATGTTCTTCAAAAGGATTCTCTTCGTCGTGATCGTCTTCATGTATATTTTCAGTACAATCATGGTGTTCATGTGCTTCCCATACACCCCCCGAACGAATTTTAAGTAAATTTATTCCGGGGATGTTATGAAGGTTTATGATAAGTTGATTTTTTGGAGCTTGTTTAATATAAGACATAATAAAAGGATCAACCGTTTCGCCAACCCAAACAACCATGTTGGCTTCCGATAATTTTTGTATGTCCGTTGGCCTAAGTATATAACCATGTTCGGATGTAAAACCATCCACAATAAATTCTGGAATAGAGATGTTTTGCGTTAATGAGGATATAATGGAGTGAATAGGTTTTATTGTTGTGACAACTTTTATTCCCTGGGGTATGCCTTGGGAAAATGCCAAATTGGGGGATAAAAAAATGATAAAGGAAATAAAAAATAATTTCCAAATCTTAGGATGCATGGCGATGTAATCCTTGATTGCTGATGATGTTATGTTATAACATAACAATTAATAATATACGCTTACTTAAACTGTCAAGCTGGTAAAATATGGAAATGGCAATGCACGATCATCAGGTTTGTATTAACTATGCTATGCAAATGGCAGAGGGTGTTTGTAAACGCAACAAGCAGGAACTTACACCATTGCGTCAAGCTGTGTTAAAATTAATATGGAGTAGCCACCAGCCTGTGACTGCATATCAAATATTAGCTGATTTATCTAAAAAAAGAAAAATGGTCGCTCCTCCTACAGTTTACAGAACACTAGATTTTCTTGAAAAAAATGGTCTCATTCATAAAATTGAAAGCTTAAAAGCTTTTATCGGGTGCTCTCATCCTGATCAAAACCATGGCAGTGTATTTTTGATATGTCGCAAGTGTAATTATGTTCAGGAAGAATTAGATATGCATGGGCAAGGCTATATCGATAAAATTGTAAATAAAAATACTTTTTTGCCACAATCATACGTGGTTGAAGTGATTGGTTTTTGTAAATCATGTCTTTAAACAACCATCCGTGTGGTCTCGTTAAAAATAAAGACCAACAACTTTTGCTGGAAGCACAGAATCTGTCATTCACCAGACAAAAAAACAAAATTCTTGATAGGGTTAGTATTAAAATTTACCAACCAGAAATTACAACAATTATAGGTCCTAATGGGGCTGGGAAATCAACATTAGTAAAAATTTTATTAGGTATTCTTAAACAAGATAGTGGATTACTTATTAAAGAACAGCATGTGCGTTTAGGTTATATGCCCCAGGACTTTAATATAAGTCAGTTTATGCCCATAACAGTTGCATATTTTTTTCAGCTATTTGTGCATAAAAAAGATAAAAACTATTTTGATGGAGTAACTGATTTTCTTAAAATAGGGCATTTATTATCCAAAAAGATTACATCGCTTTCTGGTGGCGAAAGACAAAAAATTCTTTTAGCAAGGGCACTGGCAGAAAAGCCTAATGTACTTGTTCTGGATGAACCAACTGCTAATTTGGATATTCAAGGCCAAGCCGATTTCTACCATTGGGTCGAGATAATACGTAATCAATATCATTGTGCTATTTTGATGGTATCACACGATTTGCATTGGGTTATGAGGGGAGCTGATCAAATTATTTGTTTGAATCAGCACGTATGCTGTTCTGGTCATCCCCACACTATTCAGCATGATGACGATTTTAAAAATCTATTTGGTCATTTATGGCAAGAAAAAGTTGGTTTTTATCAACACCATCACGATCATCAACATTAATCTGGCTGGAAAGAGATCTTAGGGATGATAACAATTTTCTTCATTCGTGCTGTATTGGCGGGTGTTGGTATCGCGGTAATGGCAGGACCTATTGGATGCTTTGTTGTTTGGCGACGGATGGCTTATTTTGGCGAAACACTTGCCCATGCGACCTTACTGGGAATATCGTTATCAATGGTCACCGGTTATATGTCGTATCTTTTTATATTTTTAATTTTAGGCGGATTAGTGTTGTTTCTTGCCGTAATTAAAAGATTCGATACCCTACCAATTGATACGGTCCTTGGTGGTATTAGCCATTTTTGTCTTGCCTTAGGGTTAATTGTTTTTAGCTTAAGCCCCTCCCAACAATTTATATCAAACATGACAGCCTTATTTTTTGGTGAAATATTAACAGTTTCTTGGATGGATGTTATAATAATCTTTATATCAGCTTTATTTCTGTTGCTGATGGTTATTCTAAACTGGCGCAGGCTTATTATCCTTAGCCTTCATCAAGATATTGCGGTTACTATGGGTATCTCACCATTTAAGACAAATATTATTCTATTAACGTTGCTTGCAGCTGCAATTGCTTTAATGGTAAAAATGGTGGGTGTTTTACTGGTTGTTTCGTTACTGCTTATTCCGGCAGCAACAGCTAAATTATTAAGTCATTCACCAAAACAAATGGCCTATTTAGCCCCAATATTAGGCGTTAGTGCTGTGGTTGTTGGCATGTTTTTGACCTTTTATTTTGATTTGCCAACCGGGCCAACCATTATTTTGGTTTCCGGTATAATATTTCTAGGCTTTTTTTTATTACAGCTATTGTTGCAGTATATAAGGTTTATGTTCAGGAACACCCAAGGCAAAATTGATTAATCTGATCGCAGGCTTCGGCTAAAACCGTGTCAGAAGTTGCATAAGATATACGAAAGTATGGACTTAAACCAAAAGCATTTCCAGGTACAACCGCTACTTTGGCAAATTCTAATAACATTTTGCAAAACTCGGTATCATCGGTAATTACTTTTCCCTTGAATTTTTTACCAATAAGCCCTGCACATGATACGTATAAATAAAATGCTCCTGGGGGAATTAAGCAAGATAATCCAGGGGTTTTATTAATTTTATTTGCAACAAAATCTCGACGTTTTTTATATGCCTGTTGGAAAGGTGCAATAAAATCTTGCGGCCCATTCAGCGCCTCCACAGCAGCTGCCTGACTAATAGATGATGGGTTTGACGTGCTTTGAGACTGGATCATACCAATCGTTTTAATTAACGATTTAGGTCCACCACCATAACCAATCCGCCATCCTGTCATACAATATGTTTTGCTAACGCCATTTACGGTTAAAGTTCGTGCTTTTAAAGAAGGTTCGATTTGGGCAATTGTAGCAAAAGCCTGCTTTTCATATATTAAATGTTCATAAATATCATCGCTTAAAATATGCACATGACTATTTTGGGGTTTACATAATACCTGAGAAATACGATAAATTTCATCAGTACTATACATTGAGCCAGACGGGTTACTTGGACTATTAAATACAATCCACTTGGTTCTGGGATTAATGGCTTGATCGAGCTGTTGGGGTGTTATCTTAAGTTGATTTTCAGCTTTACCTTCAACAAATACAGGTATCCCATCTACAAGTCTAACAATGTCGGGATAAGAAACCCAGTATGGGGTCGGAATAATAACTTCATCACCAGGGTTAATTGTCGCCATAAAGGCATTAAAAATAACTTGTTTTCCGCCTGCACCAACAGTAATTTCGTCTACGTTGTAGATAAGGTTGTTTTCACGTTTAAATTTGTTAATAATTGCGTTTTTTAAAGCAGTTGTTCCATCAACCGCGGTGTATTTTGTTTGACCTGCATTAATTGCTTTGATGGCTGCTTCTTTGATAAAAACGGGTGTATCAAAATCAGGCTCTCCGGTACTTAAGTTGAATATTTTTATTCCAGAAGCCTGTAAGGATAATGCCTGTTGCATAATAGCAAGCGTTGGCGACGGTTTGACGTTTTTTGAACGTAGCGAAATTATATTCTCTAGCATTGTGGTTGGCATTGCGATACAAAAACAATAATATAATTGAAAGTTAATTTATATCCTACTACTTCCCAAATAAAAGAAAAGATAATTCTAGGCATGAAAACGAGGCAACAATGCAACCAATAGATTGGCTATTCATTGTGGGGGCGATCTTTGCCCTTATAGGGGCATTTGCAATTGGTTATTATTGGCAACAATATCGCCAAGCCAAAATTTTGCTGTCTGGGTTAAATAAAATTGTTTCTATTTTGTCCGCAGGGCGATACGCAAAATTTTTAAAAACACCCACCTATATGGCTGATGAAGATAATAGTGAAACAAAAGTTGTTAGTAAAGCAGATAAAAAAGAACCACCCGCGCTGTCGTTACCATTACAACAATCAGTAACAAGTGTTAAACTTGAAAACATCTTGGTTCCACAGATATTATTAGCTGATGTAGACTGGGGACAACAAATAATCAATTTGCTTGGAAGTGATATAAACGATATTCAACGACATCTAAATATCCAGCTATCTGATATTGTTTTTTCAGAGCAGCAGATTACTGAAACACCTAAGTTTATTGTACATCAAAACCATAAAAATCAACAATTTTTACTAGTTCTAGTACCAGAAACAAAGCAGCAAAATTTACAGAAAATAATGCTCATAATTTTTGCAGGCCAGCAAGCACAAAAATTATTGGATTATGGAACCAAGCTTTCTTTGGAATTACTTGATATACCTTTTGGGTTTGGTTTTTTAAACAAGCATGGCATTCTAGTTACAGCAAATTCACAATTATTGAAACAAATACGCAAACCGTCACAAATTATTAAACCAGAAGAAATACTGCAACAAAAACTATCACATTTTATGTTACCAGAATTACAACAAAAATTTGATTCATTCGTTGAACAAAAAAAGGATACTTATTGTACAGTAAGGATAGAACAGGTACGTTGGGTACATAATCCAGCACAAGTTACTGATCTGACAATACAATATTGGCCTATGATCGACCTATTTACTGTTACAGTGCTTGATATAACCTTGCAAAAACGTCTTGAAAACCAAGCAGATCAATCACAAAAGATGCAGGCAATCGGTCAGTTGGCAGGTGGTATAGCTCATGATTTTAATAATTTACTGACTGCTATGATTGGTTTTTGTGATCTGTTGTTAGTAAGACACAAACCTGGCGACCAGTCTTTTGCTGATATTATGCAAATCAAGCAAAATGCCCATCGTGCTGCTAATCTTGTTAAGCAGTTACTAGCTTTTTCACGACAACAAAATCTGCAGCCAAAGATTATAGTGGCAACAGATCTTTTAGCAGAATTATCTCATTTATTAAAACGACTTATTGGTGTAAATATCGAGCTTGAAATTATTCATGCTCAAAATCTTTGGACAATTAAAGCCGACCCAACACAACTAGAACAAGTCATCATTAATCTAGCGGTTAACGCCCGTGATGCGATGGCAGAAGGTGGAAAGTTATTGATTAAAACCGAAAATCAAACCGTTAGTAACCCTATCGCTCTTAGTCAGGATACGATCGTGCCTGGCGATTATGTGGTTATAACTGTAAAGGATACCGGCACCGGAATTGCTCCTGAAATTATGGATAGAATCTTTGATCCATTCTTTTCAACCAAAGATGTGGGTAAGGGAACGGGGTTGGGCTTATCAACGGTTTACGGTATTATTAAGCAAACAAAAGGCTTTGTGCGTGTTGAAAGCCAGATTGGTATGGGGACAGCTTTTATTATTTATATACCACGTCACCATCAAATTTTAGGCCAGCCAAATGAAAGTAAAGAAGGTGAGAGTAAGCCTAATGACCTTACAGGCACAGGAACTATTTTATTAGTAGAAGATGAAGATGCTGTTCGGATTTTTAGTGCTCGAGCCCTAAGGAACAAAGGTTATAACGTTATTGAAGCACGTAGTGGAGAAGCCGCCTTAGAGGTTATTAGAAAACAACAAAAAATTGATTTAATGGTTAGCGATGTTATGATGCCCCAAATGGATGGGCCTACACTTATTCGAGAAGCACACAAACTTCTACCTGATCTTAAGGTTATTTTTATTTCTGGATATGCCGAGGATTCATTTCGTGAACGTTTACAAAATGAACAGGACATACAGTTTCTGCCTAAGCCTTTTAGCTTAAAGCAGTTAGCAGAAAAAGTGCAACAAGTCCTAAAGATATAAGCCAGATTTTACTTGCGCCACCTAGCGAACTGGGTAGGATCATAAATGAAAATATAAAAGATTATTAAATACGGAAGGCAGATAATTATGTCATCACAATCCCGCAATACCGAGCGTGATTTATCAGAAAAAAACAAAGCGCTTGAATCGGCTCTTAGCCAAATAGAACGCGCCTTTGGTAAAGGTTCTATTATGCGGCTTGGGCAAAATGACAAAATTGTGGAAACAGAAGTAATTTCAAGCGGTTCGCTTGGATTAGACATAGCGCTTGGGATTGGTGGGTTACCACGTGGGCGAATTATTGAAATTTATGGTCCAGAAAGTTCCGGTAAAACAACCCTGGCTTTACACGTTATTGCTGAAGCACAGAAGAATGGTGGTGCTTGCGCGTTTGTTGATGCTGAACATGCATTAGATCCATCGTATGCTGCCAAACTTGGTGTCAATGTTGCTGATTTATTAATTTCTCAGCCTGATGCCGGTGAGCAGGCACTTGAGATAGCTGATACATTGGTTAGGTCTGGTGCTATTGATGTTTTAGTTATTGATAGTGTTGCTGCACTTGTACCAAAGGCAGAACTTGAAGGCGAGATGGGTGATACCCATGTTGGTTTACAGGCTAGATTGATGAGCCAAGCCTTACGTAAACTAACTTCATCAATTTCTAGGTCGCGGTGTATGGTTATTTTTATTAACCAAATTCGTATGAAAATTGGCATTATGTTTGGCAACCCGGAAACAACAACCGGTGGAAATGCTTTAAAATTTTATGCCTCACTACGCTTGGAAATTAGGCGTGTTGGTTCGATTAAAGACAAGGATACAGTTGTTGGCAACCAGACACGTGTTAAAGTTGTTAAAAATAAATTAGCGCCGCCTTTTCGTGTTGTAGATTTTGATATTATGTATGGCGAAGGAATATCAAAAACTGGTGAATTAATTGACCTTGGTGTTGCTGCGCAAGTTGTTGAAAAGTCTGGCACTTGGTTTTCATATAAAAGTCAACGCATAGGTCAGGGACGCGAAAACGCAAAACAATATCTAAAAAATCATGCCGAAGTTGCCTTGGCGATCGAAAATGCAATTCGCCAAAATTCTAAGTCGTTATCTGGTGCTTTGATTGAAGGAGGGGCAGCTGGCGACAATGAATAGGGTAAATTTTAATATAAGGTAAATTTTTTATGCTACGTACAAATGAAATACGAAACGTCTTTCTTGATTTTTTTAAGAAAGAAGGACATGAAATTGTTCCCTCCAGTACGTTGGTTCCCAACAATGACCCTAGTCTGCTTTTTACTAATTCGGGCATGGTGCAGTTTAAAAATATTTTTACTGGCGCCGAAAAAAGGCAATATGTCAGGGCAGCTACTGCACAGAAATGTTTAAGGGCTGGTGGAAAACACAATGACCTTGAGAATGTTGGTTATACAGCGCGCCACCATACTTTTTTTGAGATGCTAGGAAATTTTTCTTTTGGTGATTATTTTAAAGAACGTGCCATTGAGATGGCTTGGCGTCTTATTACCAAAGAATATGGAATAGCAAAAGACAAACTGTTGGTAACAGTTTATGCTGATGATGAAGAAGCATATAAGTTGTGGCAAAAGATTGCCGGGTTGTCTGCAGACCGTATTATAAAAATATCAACCAATGATAATTTTTGGTCTATGGGAGATCTTGGGCCTTGTGGTCCATGTACTGAAATATTTTATGATCATGGAACTAAAATAGCTGGTGGTCCACCTGGTAGTAAAGATGCCGATGGCGATCGTTATATCGAAATTTGGAATTTGGTTTTTATGCAATTTGAACAGGTTGCAAAAGATCAAAGGATAACGCTGCCAAAACCATCAATTGATACAGGCATGGGACTTGAGCGCCTGACAGCTATTTTGCAGGGTAAACACGATAATTATGATATTGATACCATGCAAACTTTAGTGGCTGCATCTGTCGAATTTTCTAAAAAAGCGGCGGTCGGCGATACACGTTTTGCACACCGGGTAATTGCAGACCATCTTAGGGCTAGTAGTTTTTTGATTGCTGATGGGGTGTTACCAGCAAATGAAGGAAGGGGGTATGTTCTTCGGCGCATTATGCGTCGTGCAATGCGTCATGCACACAAACTCAATTCAAAAGATACATTAATGTGGCAGCTTGTTCCAACTTTAATTCAAGAAATGGGTGCAGCCTATCCGGAGTTAGTTCGTGCTCAGGGGTTAATTATTGAAACCTTAAGAAATGAAGAAGAGAAATTTAAACAAACTCTTGAAAAGGGCTTAAAACTTTTAGAAGAGGAAACAAAAAACATACAAGGTAAACAATTGCCTGGTCGTATTGCTTTTAAACTTTATGATACGTATGGATTTCCGGTTGACTTAACCCAAGACATTTTAAAAAACCAAGGGATAGAGGTTGATACTAAAGGTTTTGATAAATCCATGGATGAACAGCGCCAGGCTGCTCGTAAAGCTTGGATTGGATCTGGTCAAGAAAAAACAGCACAAGTTTGGTTTGACTGGTACCATCAGTTTGGTAGCACCGAATTTTTGGGGTATTCAACAACAACAGCGGAAGCAAAAGTTATTGCTTTGTTAAAGCAAGGTCAGTCGGTACAAGAGGCAGCAACTGACGATGAAGTAATTGTCTTGACCAATCAAACACCTTTTTATGGCGAATCTGGTGGCCAGATGGGTGATCAGGGAATTATATTAACAGAAAAAAAAGCACGTTTACATGTCTATGATACGCATAAGCAACTTGGATTAATGATAACCCACTCGGCCAAAGTGCTTGAAGGAAAAATTAAGGTTGGAGATGTTGTTACCTTAAAGGTCGATAATGAACGACGACTGGCTTTACGTTCGAGCCATTCTGCAACGCACATATTACATGCTGTTTTAAGACAGGTCTTAGGAGAACAGGTAAGCCAAAAAGGGTCGTTGGTTGCACCTGAAAGATTACGTTTTGATTTTAGCTTTAATAAACCATTAACAGAGAATGATATAGAGTTAATTGAAAATAGAATTAATTATATTATTCGACAGAATTTATCGGTGCATAGTAGTCAAATGAGTATGCAGCAGGCTATAAGTTCTGGTGCTATGGCTTTGTTTGGCGAAAAATATGGCGACGAAGTTCGCGTTATTTCAATCGCACAAGACATTAAATATCCATTTTCAATTGAGTTATGCGGTGGCACGCATGTTCAACAGACCGGTGATATTGGTTATTTTAAGATTATTAGCGAAGGTGCTGTTGCGGCTGGAATTCGGCGTATCGAGGCACTAACTGGTTATCAAGCAGAAACCTACGTCCGTGAACAGTTAAAGTTAATAAATCTTGTGGCGCAAATGATGAAAACCAAGATCACCGACGTGCCACAACGTATTCAAGATATACTTACTGAACGTAAACAGCTGGAAAGCCAAATATCTCAAAATCGTAAAAGCGCCGCAAGTAGCTTGTCTAGCGATCAACTTGTCGAATTTGATGGCGGGCAGATTTTGGCAAAATCGCTTGTCGCTGTTCCGGCTAAAGAGCTGAAAAGTATAGCTGATAATCTTAAGAAAACTATTTCTTCAGGTGTTGTCATACTTATTTCAGAAGAGGATAACAGTACTTCGTTAGTGGTTGCGGTCACTCAGAACCTAATACCAAAAATTGATGCGGTACGATTGGTAAAAATTGGGGCTAAATTACTAGGCGGCAAGGGTGGTGGTGGGCGTGCTGAAATGGCTCAAGCCGGCGGTCCAGCTAACGGCAAAGCAGCACTTGTTATCCAGGAATTAAAACAAACGATTCTAAACATCTGAGAGTCTTAATAAAAACAGCCCCAATCTTTTGAGGATGGGGCTGTTACAATACTCAGACCAGTTTATAAATAACTAGCGGAGCGCTTGCTTTAGATTTTGATCGAGTTTGTCCAAAAATTGCGTTGTTGTTAACCATTTTTGGTTTGGGCTGATAAGCAACGCAAGGTCTTTTGTCATAAAGCCAGCTTCAACCGTACTAATACAAACCTTTTCCAATGTTTCTGCAAAACGCTGTACCTCGGGTGTTTTATCAAATAAACCGCGGTACCATAATCCTCTTGTCCACGCATATATTGAAGCAATTGGATTAGTTGATGTTTCCTTACCCTTTTGATGTTCACGGTAGTGGCGTGTTACGGTACCATGAGCTGCTTCGGCCTCGACTGTTTTACCGTCTGGCGACAAAAGTACAGAGGTCATTAAGCCCAGCGAACCGAAACCTTGCGCAACAGTATCAGATTGAACGTCGCCATCATAATTTTTACAAGCCCAGACGAAACCACCATTCCATTTTAAGGCGCTTGCTACCATATCATCAATTAATCTGTGTTCGTATGTGATATTTTTGGCTTGATATTTTGCAGCAAATTCTTGGTCAAAAACTTCTTGGAAAATGTCTTTAAAGCGACCATCATAGGTTTTAAGTATAGTGTTTTTTGTAGAAAGATAAACCGGCCATCCAAGACTTAGGCCATAGTTAAAGCAGGCTTTTGCAAATCCCCGAATTGATTCGTCTAAATTATACATAGCAAGAGCAACACCAGCCCCAGGAAAATCAAAGACAGGGTATTCAACTGCTTTTGACCCATTTGCAGGTTCAAAACGCAGGGAAAGTTTGCCGCTACCTGGAATAATAATGTCAGTTGCTCGGTATTGATCGCCAAAAGCGTGGCGACCGATAACAATGGGTTGCGTCCAACCCGGAACTAGTCTTGGAACATTTTGACAAATAATTGGTTGTCGGAAAACTGTTCCGTCTAAAATATTGCGAATAGTTCCATTAGGTGATTTCCACATTTTCTTAAGGTTAAATTCTTTAACCCGAGCTTCATCCGGAGTGATTGTAGCGCATTTGACACCGACATTATATTTTTTAATTGCTTTAGCGGCATCAACCGTAACTTGATCTTCGGTTCTATCTCTATTCTCAATACCCAAATCAAAATATTTTAAATCAACATCCAAATATGGAACAATTAACTTTTCGCGAATAAATTTCCAAATAATCCTGGTCATTTCGTCGCCATCAAGTTCAACAACGGGTTGTAAGACCTTAATCTTTTTCATTTAGTTTCTCCTTGGTTGTTAGTGTTAGATAAAAATTTCATCTGGCTCTTGAATAATGTGTATTAACGAACGATTTGAATATTTAACGAAACCCTCGTTAATCATATGGTCAATTGTTGTTGCCAAAGGGGTCCAGAATTCGTTGATATTCATTAAAAAAATATTTTTTTTATGTAAATTAAGTTGTTTCCAGGTTAGAACCTCAAAAAACTCGTCCAGAGTACCAAAGCCACCAGGTAAGACTACGATAGTATCAGATAAATCAAACATAACTTCTTTTCGTTCATGCATCGTTGAAACAAAAATTGTTTCGCTAAGTTTTGGGTGAACAATTTCGATGCTAGATAAAAATTTAGGTATAACACCAACAACCTTACCGCCATTCTTTATGACAGCAGAAGCAACAACCCCCATAAGACCAACCTGAGCACCGCCGTAAACAAGCTTTACATTTTTTTCGGCAATTAAACGCCCAAATTCTTGTGCCTTATTGGTATATGCAGAGTTGTTTCCTGATGATGCTCCACAAAATAAACATATTGAGTTTATATTTTTTTGATACTTTTGCTTAATGTGTTGGTTATTCATTTAAAATCATGCTTTTTTGAAATATATTGTTCATATAACTTTTTACTTAGCATAAGTAAATAAGCTGTTTTATAGTAATAAAAGTTATTCATAATTGTTGTTGGTACAGAAAAGCGATGGACATCAACTTTATAACAAGACGCATACAGCGATTGATTAACACAATATTTCTTTGTTTTGTGTTTTATTTTTTATCACTGCAACAAACCACGCCTTATGGACACCTAATAGGTGATGTCAAACAAGGTGAATACATGTTTACAGTTGCTGGATGTCAATCATGCCACACAGAAAAACCAGCAGCAATAGGTGCTGGTGGCGTTGAAATTAGAACACCGTTCGGATCTTTTTACACACCGAATATTACACCCCACCCAATTTTTGGTATTGGTTTATGGTCACGTGATCAGTTCGCTGATTCCTTACGTTATGGTAAGAACACAAGCGTTGGCTCGTTTTTTCCAAGTTTCCCATATACATCTTATACTAAAATGTCTGATCAAGATATTATATCGCTTTATACCTATATCATGACTTTGCCAAAAATAGCGCAAGAAAATAAAAATCATCAGTTGGATTTTCCATTCAGCTGGCGCTTTGCAACCAATTTTTGGCGGTTGCTTTTTTTTCAACCAGGCACGTATCAGTATAACCAAAATTCAGATGAGATGTGGAATCGCGGTGCCTATTTGGTTCAAGCCGTAGGACACTGTGCTGAATGCCATTCCCCAAGAAATTTTTTAGGAAAAATTGTTAATAATATGACATTAACTGGGAATCCAAAAGATTATGATGGTTCAATAGTACCAAATATTACACCTGACTCCGAAACAGGGATCGGTTTGTGGAAAGAAGGTGATATAGTGGCTTTACTTAAATTTGGCATATTACCTAATGGAGATGTTGTTGGTGGAAAAATGATGGAATTTGTGATGAATGCCAGTAGCAAATTATCTGATCAAGATTTGCAAGCTATTGCGTTATATCTAAAATCATTACCACCAGTCTATAATCCCGAAGCTCTAGCTACCAAGCCAGAGTTTTAATATAATATAAAGTTTATGAAAGGGTATGTTTTGCTGCGCTATTTTTTTGTTCCTATTCACCGTGCGGGTTGGACTTTTATTTTATTGTTTTTATCCATAACAACTTTAACCATATTTGTGTGGTGGCCTTTATCGGTTCCAATGGGCGTTATCACTTTGTGGTGTGTATATTTTTTTAGGGATCCGCACCGTGTTATTTCGCCTGAAGCGGCTGAGATAATAGCGCCTGCAGATGGAATGGTGCTTGGGGTATCTAATGTTAAATTTCCTACAAATTTATTGAATAAACAACCTTTTGATGAATGTATTAAAATTAGTATTTTTATGAGTATATTCAATGTTCATGTTAATCGATCGCCCGCATCAGGAATGGTGATAGATATCAAATATCATCAGGGTCGTTTTTTTAATGCTGCCCTTGATAAAGCTAGTCAACATAATGAACGAAACGCAATATGGCTAAGAACAAAGAATAATCTTGACGTTGTCTTTGTTCAGATTGCTGGCCTCGTGGCCAGAAGGATTAATTGCGATCTTACAGTAGGGCAATCGGTTGAGAAGGGGCAAAAATATGGAATCATTAAATTTGGTAGTCGATTAGATATCTATGTACCAAAAAATTTAAAAATAAACATACTGCCTGGTCAAACAAGTATTGCTGGGGAGACCGTTCTTGCAAGCATCACATAAGATTTGAAAAAACAATATGAGCCGAAAAAGAAAAACAATTCCTTTTTTGCCACCTGAAAGTAAGTTGATACCAAATATTATTACAGTTTTTGCGTTATGCGCTGGCTTAACAAGTATTCGTTTTGCTTTACAACAACGCTGGGAAGAGGCTGTTGCTGCTATTTTTATTGCTGCTATCTTGGATGGTTTAGATGGACGGATCGCACGCTTAATGAAAGCAACCAGCCGTTTTGGAGCAGAACTTGACTCGTTATCAGATTTTGTATCATTTGGAGTAGCGCCGGCAATTTTGGTCTATCAACGATCGTTGTTTGAATTAAAATCTTTTGGTTGGGCTATTGTTTTAATTTATACAATCTGTTGTGCTTTGCGATTAGCGCGTTTTAATATCCAAAGTCATTCAAATGCATCACCAATTATTTATACACCTGGCTTTTTTACTGGTATACCATCACCAGCCGCGGCAGTTCTAAGTTTATTGCCAATGATTGCTTTTTTTGAAATTAAAGAACCTTTTATTCTTAACCCGTGGGTCTGGTGTATATGGATTATAAGTCTTTCTGGGTTGATGATTAGCCATTTACCAACTTTGTCTATAAAAAACCTAAGACTAAAACCTCAGTTTATCTCTACTTTTTTCTTGTTGTTTGTCATTCTAATTACTCTGATGATCACATTTCCATGGATCGTGATTTTAGTTATGTCTTTTATATACATATTAACGCTACCTTTTTCGTACAGGGCACATAAAAGGAAGCAAAAAAGTATTAGCAATAGTTAGAAGTAATTTTAGTATTATTGAAATATTAATGATCTAATTGTTATCCCGCTTTGTTTTTTCCAAGCGTTCATGCCGCTCCTGTGCTTCAAGGCTTAAGGTGGCTATTGGCCTTGCTTCAAGTCTTTTAACACCAATTGGTTCGTTGGTTTCTTCGCAATATCCGTAAGTTCCATCTTCAATACGCTGTAGTGCCGCATCAATTTTTGTTATTAATTTTCGTTCACGATCGCGTGTTCTTAATTCCCGCGCCATATCTGCTTCGTGTACAGCGCGATCAACCATGTCACTGTCATCAAGTGGTTCAGCTTGCAGATTATTAAGCGTTTCTGCTGATTCGCGTAAAAGATCAGCACGCCACTTTAATAGTTTTTGACGAAAATACTCTTGCTGTTTGGGATTCATGAAAGGCTCATCTTCACTAGGTTTGTAGTTTGCAGGAAGGATTTTTTTAGGCATGATCTTTTCCCAAGTTTATTTAGTGTTAAGTTTAACAGTAACTACAACTGGTTGTTATTGCTTAAGTCAAGCTTAAAAAAAATTATAGATTTATGATGGTATAAATCCAATTGAATAGTTTAAATATTTTACATGCCTTCTAGGAAGGCAGTATGTTTATTTTTGCCAAAAAGTTTCAGTAGAATTCTTAGACGTATACCTTCTGGTGACAGCAAAAATGGATCTTTATTTAGAAATTTTTTAATTTGTTGATATGCTTTTTGAAACAATGTGTGATGATAAGAAACATCAACAAACTTAAAGATATCAAAGCCACTTTGTTGTGTACCAAGTAAATCGCCACTGCCCCTTAGTTCAAGGTCTTTTTCAGCTATCTTAAATCCGTCTTGAGTATTTGCTAATGTTTCTAAGCGAGCTTTAGCGATAGCAGTTAATGGTTCTTTATATAACAAAATACAATAAGCTTGTCGCCTATTTCGTCCAACACGGCCACGAAGTTGGTGCAATTGGGCTAAGCCAAATTGATTGGCATTATCAATCACCATAATATCAGCCTCGGGTACATCAACCCCAACTTCGATAATTGTCGTTGAAACCAGAATTTTTAATGGCCCTTGTGCAAAACTATTAAGTGTTTTTTGCTTTTCTGCGCTTTTCAGCTGACCATGTAAAAGACCTACAGCTGGACTAAATACTTTTTGTAATTCTGCAAATCGATTGTTTACAGCAATCAGTTTGCTGGCTGGTTCATCCCCATCAATTGCAGGACATACCCAAAAAATCTTAGAACCTGACTTAATCATATGGTCAAGCCTTTTAATAAGCTCGGGTATTTTTTCTTCATGCAGTATTTTTGTTTCAATTGGTTGTCTGCCACTTGGTTTTTCTTCTAGAATACTAACATCAATATTCGCATACATTGCCAAGGCAAGTGTTCTTGGTATTGGCGTCGCAGTCATAATAAGAATGTTTGGTTGCTGTCCTTTTTGACCAAGAAGCATGCGTTGATGAACACCAAAACGGTGCTGCTCGTCAATCACTACCAATTCAAGGTTTTTGAATTTGATACTTTCTTCGAGTAAAGCATGTGTACCGACCAATATATTAACAAGGCCATTTTGTAAGTTAAAGATGATTGATTGACGCTTTTTGGCTGGTGTGCTGCTTGTTAACAGTTCAACAACACATTCATTTTGTTGTACAAGTTTGTACATTTTTTGGTAGTGCTGCTCAGCCAATATTTCTGTTGGAGCTATAAGCACTGCTTGGTAACCAGACTCAACTGCCATTGCCAAAGCCATAAACCCAACAATTGTTTTGCCGCTACCGACATCTCCTTGCAGCAAGCGCAACATACGTTTTCCGGATCGCAGATCCAGCTCGATTTCACGAATAGCTCGGTGTTGTGATTGGGTAAGTTCATGGCCAAAATTATTCAATATCTGCGGTCTTAAAGAACGCATAAAGCTAAAGCTTTTTTTATCACTTTTTTGATGATGTTTTTTGAGTAACTGGATCGTTAGTTGATGTACCAAAATTTCATCGTATGCAAGGCGGGTTCTTGCACATGATTCTGGTGATGCGTCGTTATAATTGCTTGGATTATGAACGGTTAATATTGCTTGTTTCCAGCTTGGCCATGTTTTAACTAAATTTTCCTCACTAATCCATTCCGGTAAATCTATCAGATTTTTAATGGCAAGTTGAATAAATTTTTGAATATTTTTTTGGCTTAATCCCGCGGTTAAGGGGTAAATTGGTTGTAAAGCAGGTGCTTTTGAATACTCATCAACAGAACATATTAAGCTTGGGTTGGTGGTTTGAAAACGCGTTCCTGTTTTTTTTATTTTTGCAATAATAATATATTCATGGCTAACTTTTAGACGTGTTTCGAGATAACTTGCTGGCGTATTAAAAAATAATATTTCAACGTTACCCGTCATGTCGTGGGCAATAACTTTTTGTGGAAATGATCGCCTTGAATAATGAAGGACAAGTCGTTCGACAGTTAACTTGAATGCTGCTATTTCATGGGTACTATCAGCAAGATTAATTATATTCTTTTTGGGTTGAATATTCTGGGGAAGGTGCTGTAATAAATCCAGAATAGAGGCATTACCGCATAGCTTATCAATCAACCGAGCATAAGTATCGCCGATTCCGGGAATAATTTTTACCGATGATTGTAAAAAGTCCAAAAGACGATCAATATTTTCTTGATGATATGATATTTGCTTTTGCATATTATAAATATTACTTGAGCGTGAGTGTTGTTAACATTACTAAATTACCTTGATAGGTGTGGCTTTGCAGGTACAAAATTTAAAAATCCAAAATTTTAGAAAAAAACTGTATTATCGTAGTCATTATCGCGGTAATAAAGAAATGGATCAAATATTAGGGCAATTTGCCAATCGCTTTCTAGCAGATTTTAACTATAAGCAACTTCTAGCGTATGAAAAAATGTTACAATTTAACGATTCAGTTCTGTATCGCTATTTTTTAGGTCAAGAAGTTAAACTAAAAATTGTTGCCAGTTTAGCTAAACTTGTTCAACAATTTGCAATCGAAAAAAAACTTATATCTCCCTTAAGAAACGAACAAAAAACCGTTAATCATGAATAAAAAAACAAATTACGTTTTACAAACAAATTAATAAACATCATACTACTAATATTTTAATAGACTTTTAAAGTTCAATTGGAGCTAAGCCTTAACAATGCCTTCGCCGCTTGAATGGATCAATATAGCAAAACAACATCGTCATGCCGGTCGGCTTGAAGCTGCCGAAGTAGCTTGTAGACAAGGTCTAGAAGAGAATAGGGACAATACCCAATTACTGCATTTATTAAGCGTTGTTCTTTATGAAACAAGAAAACTGCCCGAATCATTACAGGCAATTGAACGGGCAATAGCAATTAATGGAAGCATCACCTCATATCATAATAACCGCGCAGTTTTGCTTTATGAAATGGGGCAAATGGCCGAGGCAGAAATAAGCCTGAAAAGAGCAATAGCTCTGGACTCTAAAAATGCAAGCGCTTATAACAATCTTGGAAACGCCCAGCGTTTTCTTGGTAAACTTGATGAGGCGGTTGCAAGTTTTAAACAAGCCCTGCAAATCCAGCCAAACCACGCTGAAGCGCTAAATAATCTAGCTGTAACACTTCGTGAACTTGGTCGTTTAGATGAGGCTTATGACGCTTGGCGTGCTGCATTGAATTTATCACCAAAATCTGCCGAAATTTCTTATAATTTATCTATGTTGATGGTGCTTCGTGATCAAGTTGACGAAGCTGAGATGCTGCTTCGAGATGCCATTACAATGAACCCTTCTTATCCACCATTGCACCGTGGTTTAGTCAATTTATTGTTACACGATAATCGTTGGAATGAAGCAAACCAAATAGCAAACGAGGCAAGCAGGCTTTTATTACCAGGACGAGAGCTATCATACATCAATCGTATGGTATATAGCAAACTATTTGGAAATGACTATACCCAGCTTTTTCTAGATGAACCGCTGTTGGATGCCTACGAAAGTTCTATTCGTAAAGCGGTAACGCCTAGGTCAACAATGCTTGAAATTAGTGATGGCCACGGGTTATTTGCGATGATGGCTGCTCGAGCAGGGATACAACAAAGCTATGTAGCTGCATTAAATCGACAAATGACTGGCCTGATCAAACAAGTGGTTCAAGCAAATGGTCTTGCTCAGCGTATAACTGTTTTGAAGGAAAGATCGACGAGATTAAAGGTTGGTGATCATCTTCCAGAACCTGTGGATGTTTTGGTATATAGCCATTTCGGTCCGGGACTGTTACAGCCAGGAACTATCATTCACCTGCAACATGCTAAGAATAGCCTACTTAAGCCTGGTGCGCGTATTATTCCTGCCGCAGCCCGAGTTTTCGCAATGCTTATTGAAGCGCCTAGTTTATCAAAGACCAACCCAATTGGTAATGTAAGGGGTTTTGATTATAGTCATTTTGATGTTCTTCGCTCTGATAGCTTTAAATTATTTGACTACACCCAGGATCAGTATCAGGCAATAACTGATCCTTTCCAGGCAATGGACTTCGAATTTAACAAACATATTAACTTGCAAGGCAAAAACCTTCTTGAGCTTGTAACTTTAAATAATGGCTTATGTCATGGGGTGATGTTTTGGTACGATTTATATCTTGATGAGCAAGTGGTTTTTTCGCCAACAAACCATGTCCAACAAAGGTATTGGAGACAAATGGTTCAATTTTTCGAACAGCCTTTTCATGTTACCAAAGGCGATACATTGAATCTTTATGCGTGTTGGGATGAAAATAGAATTTATTTTGAAATTCCCAAGTAATCTTTTAAAAAATTTATCAAATTGATACTATGCTTGTTTTTCCCGAAAAAAATAACTTGGGTTCAGAAGTAGACTTGCTAAAAGGTTTTAAGTCATCCTCACGTTTTTTGTTTAATATACCCGAATCAATGCAACCACTTGTTATTGCAGAGCTTGCCACACAAGCTTTTCAAGAACAATATTCACTAACTTTGGTAGTTGCAAAAAACCAAAGTGAAGCTGAACACATTAAGGAACATCTATCTTTTTTTGCACCAAATATACCTGTTCGAATAATTCCTGAATGGGACTGCTTGCCCTATGACCGTATTTCACCAAGCCGCGATGTTCTTGCAGCACGTATCAATGCATTCATCTGTCTCCGTGAACATCAAAAAGAAGCAAAAACGCAACAAATTTATATAACCACAGCTAATAATCTGCTGCAGCGGCAACTACCATTTAACGTGGTGGATGCCCAAAGTTTTACAGTAAATAAAAAACAAGAAATTGATCCAACGATATTTTTACAAAAATTGCACAAACTTGGTTTTACGAAAACAGAAACCGTAACATATCCTGGTGAATATTGTAGGCGTGGAAATTTAGTTGATTTTTATCCTGCCGGTCACCAGTTTCCCATTCGATTGGATTTTGACGATATTTTTATTGAAACTATCAAATCTTTTGACCCAATAAGCCAACGAACAATCAATACGATGCCAGAGGTTCAGGTAAGACCAGCATCAGAGGTTTTTTTTAGTGAGGAAGTAGTTGAAAGTTTTCGCTCACGGTACCGTGAAGTTTTTCAGACAACAGGTATCCGTGATCCGCTCTATGAATCAATCAGCGAACACCGCCCCTATGGTGGAATGGAGCATTGGCTGCCGTTGTTTTATCCTAACCTAATTACTTTATTTGATTATTTGCCAATAAACACACATATCATTCTGGATGCATCAATCCAATCCATCCTGATTAGCAGAATAAAAGCTATCGATGATTATTATCAGGCCCGTAGCAACCAATCAGACAGGTTAGGCAGTGGTTTTTATCATGCACTCCCAGCAAGTTATCTATATCTGAATCTGAACGAGCTTAAAGACAAGTTAAAGAGCTTTAAGCTTAATATTATGTCAAGCTTTAGTGACACGAGCAGTGTCGGCAGTAAAAGTCACTTAAAAGGTAGCATCCTATTACCTGATTGGATCGGGCAGAATCAGCAAATTAATTATCAGTTGCTTCGTGAATTTATTTATCAGCAACAAAAGAGTCGTCGTGTTATAATAACGGCATTTACAAGCGGTAGCCTACATCGTCTTGAGTTTATGTTAAAAGAGCAAGGTTTTGCATCCGTCGTTGGTATTAACAAGTGGGCAGAATTTTTTACGCTTTCCTCGGGTACGATAGCGCTGACTGTTTTACCCCTAGAAAGGGGATACCTAACCGATGAATACTGCGTTTTAAGCGAACAAGATATTTTAGGTGGGCGTGTTATCCGTCCAACCACAACGAAGCATAAAAAAACACAAGATTTATTATTGACACTTTCTCGGTTTGTCATGGGTGATTTTCTTGTCCATCAAGAATATGGCATTGGTCGTTATGAGGGGTTAGAAATTATTCAAGTTGGCAATGCACCGCACGACTGCGTTAAATTAACTTATGACGGTAATGACAAACTTTTTATTCCTGTTGAAAATATTGATGTTTTATCACGCCATAGTTCTGGCGATGTTGCTGTTACTTTAGATCGACTTGGCGGTGTTTCTTGGCAAAACCGCAAAGCGCGTATTCAGAATCATATTCAAGAAATTGCCGAAGATCTAATAAAAACGGCAGCAGCACGCGAAATTCAGGAAGGATACGAAATTGTTCCTGATATTGGTTTATATGAAGAATTTTGTCGCCGTTTTCCTTATCCTGAAACTGAAGACCAAATAAAAGCTATAAACGATGTTATTGGAGATTTAGCAAAAGGCTATCCGATGGATAGGTTAATTTGTGGTGATGTTGGCTTTGGAAAAACCGAGATAGCTCTTCGTGCAGCTTTTGTTGCTGTGTCAAAAGGGTTGCAGGTTGCTTTGTTAACGCCAACAACCCTGCTTTGTCGGCAGCATTATGAAACGTTTAAACGACGTTTTGCAGGATTTCCGTATAATATAGTTATGCTATCGCGGTTTAATAAACCAAGTGCTGCTACAGTAATTAAAGAACAGGTTAAACGTGGTGGTGCAGATATTTTAATAGGTACACACGCTTTATTAAGTGAACAAGTACAATTTAAAAATTTGGGTTTATTGATAATTGATGAGGAACAGCATTTTGGTGTGATTCAAAAAGAAAAAATTAAAAAAATTCAAGAAAATGTTCATATTTTGACGTTAACAGCAACGCCAATACCACGAACATTACAAATGGCAATGGCAGACATCAAACAGATGAGCCTGATCACAACCCCACCTATCGATCGGTTGCCGGTGAAAACATTTGTTCTTGCCTATGACCCTGTGACAATACGAGATGCTATTTTACAAGAATTTTACCGTGGGGGTCAGATTTTTTATGTCTGCCCACGAATCGAAGATTTAACCGAAATTTCTAACGAATTGGCAAATCTTGTTCCCGAGGTAAAACATATTGTTATTCATGGCCAGATGCATACCGCAGAACTTGAGAAGGCGATGGTAGCATTCTATGATCGTTCATATCAGATGCTGTTATCAACAAATATTATTGAGTCCGGCCTTGATATACCATCTGCCAATACAATAATTATACACCGCGCGGATATGTTTGGTTTGTCTCAATTATATCAGCTGCGAGGGCGAGTTGGGCGCAGCAAAGTGCGTGGATATGCATACCTAACGGTTCAGCCGAATTATTTTCTTAGGCCAATGGCTCAAAAAAGGCTTGAAGTCATGCAGAATCTAGAAAATTTAGGCGGTGGCTTTACCATCGCCAGTTATGATTTGGATATTCGTGGATCTGGAAATTTACTAGGGGCGGAGCAGTCAGGTCATGTTCGTGAGGTTGGTGTTGAACTGTACCAACAAATGCTTGCTGATGCTATTGAAAAATCAAAGAAAGGAAGTCATAAAACATTTGCTGAACAGCAGCAGCCCCAAATTAATCTCGGTGTTCCTGTTCTAATACCTGATAATTATATTTCTGACCTTGGTACAAGGCTTGATCTTTATCGACGCGTAGCCTCTCTAAGTGATTCAGCAGAAATAAATTCATTTGCGGCAGAACTTGAAGACCGGTTTGGAAAAATTCCAACACAGACAGAAAATCTGTTGGCTGTTATCATTCTTAAGGGGTTATGCAAGAAAATTGGTGTTAAAAAAATTGACGTTGGTCAAAAAGGTGTCGTTATACATTTTAATGTTCAATTAATTCAAAGTACAGAAACGTTAGTTGGTTTTGTTAATCGCTATTCAAGCAAAATAAGCCTTAAGCCTGATGGACGTTTAATTTTTCTTACAACATTTCAAAGTGATCAAGACAGGTTGCAAAAAACTACTAAACTACTTAAACAACTTGCGGCAGAATTATTATAACATTATACTGGAGGCCCGGGCCGGAATCGAACCGACGTTGAAGGATTTGCAATCCTCTGCATGGCCATTCTGCCACCGGGCCTTAATCTATCCAGTTTTTATCACCTAGCTATGATAATTGTAAACTATAATTTTAGAAATTTTTAACTTAATAGTAAAGATTGTATATACGTTCAGTAGAAAGTTAAAGAATATAAACCAAGTTATGTTTCTAACTTTTAAGTCAGATAAACCTAGAAACTATTTTTTATGAGTAAATTGTTAAAAAAATTTCCAAAAACTGTTGTATTGTTCTAAAAACAATCGATCACTATACATGGTAAAAGCGAGAATAAGTAGTAATGGATATTAAATACACAAGTTCTAGGCAGAATATGGTTCAAAACCAACTGCGCCCTAACAAAATTTTTGACGAGCGCCTACTTAAAAGAATGGCTGAAGTTCCAAGGGAACTTTTTTTATCCAAAGAGAATCAGTGGCAGGCCTATATTGATAGGCATGTTCCTTTAGCACAAGGTAGGTTCTTAATACAACCTTTGGCCATAGCCCAATTGGTTCAATCAGCGAAAATTTCTGAGATTGATCGCGTTTTGCTTATTGGTTGTGGTAGCGGTTATAGTGCGTTTATTATTGCTGGCTTAGCGGGCCAGGTATATGCTGTTGATGATTCTGTAGCTTTGCTCAATCAGGCAAAAGAAAATGCAGTACACTTCCTAAATAATAATATTACCTTTGTTAATGCTGATCCGCTGAAGGGATTTTCACAGGCAGCACCCTATGATTGCATTATTATCGAAGGGGGGGGTGAATTTATTCCGGAAGAATTACTTAATCAGCTTGCTTTAGATCATGGTCGGCTTATATGTGTTGAGTATATCAAACCACAACTGGGTAGGCTAGCTATTTTAACTAAACATCCTCATGGTATTAGTAAGCAATATTCTGGATCCGATGTTGCGCTACCTTTATTGCAAAGTTTTAAACATAATCCAGCTTTTATTTTTTAAAGTTTATATTTTTTAGTGAACCAAGGAAGTTTTAAATGAAAAGTCAACCTAATCATAAAGCCAATCAACCAAAAAATATCTTATCAAGGTTATCAATATCCCTTTTTTTTCTTATCCTTGCGTCTATCCCTGCGGCGACAGCTTCTGCACAAACATTGTATGAAGCCTTAACCCAAACATATTTAAATAATCCCGCTTTAGCAGCTGCGCGTGCCCAGCTGCAAGCGATAAGACAAAAAATTCCTCAAGCACTATCCGGCTGGCAGCCAACTTTGTCTATTGAAGGTAGTGTTGCAAGACAGTATCGCGAAGTTGATCTGCCTAAGTTAAATTCTGTGGATCAGACAAGTTATCCTTGGGAAGCGAAAATAACCTTGGTTCAGCCCCTGTATAGGGGTGGAAGAACTGTTGCTGCAACTAATCAGGCAAAAAACTTAGTTTTAGCCCAAGAATCTGATTTTAAAGCCACAGAGCAAAGTGTTTTATTAGATGCTGTTACAGCATATATGAATGTTGTACGTGACCAGGCTATTCTTGAACTAACCCGTAATAATGAGCAGGTTATTAATAAACAGCTCTCGGCATCGCGTGATCGTTATAACGCCGGTGAAATTACGCAAACCGATGTCGCCTTGTCCGAATCTCGATTTTCAAGCGCTACAGCCCAACGTATTCGTGCAGAAGGCAACCTAGCAATATCAAAAGCTGTATTTGCCCGCGTTATCGGTCAAGAACCAAAAAATTTGCGCGCGCCAGCCGTTCCAAAAAATCTGCCGAAAACTCAGCAACAAGTTGTTCAGGGTGCAATGAATAATCCTCTTGTAACAATGTTTACTTACCTTGAAAAGGCTTCGCACGATGCTGTTGATTTATCTTTTGGTGAAATGTTACCAACAATTTCATTGATAGGTTCGTACGGCATACAGCAAGATGATATTCGTGGTGATGGTCGTGGTGGAAAATATCAGACTGGGGTAATTATGGCGCAAATATCAATACCATTGTACCAAGGTGGGTTGGCGCAATCACGTCTGCGCGAGTCAAAATTGGTGGTAAGTCAACGGTTGCAGGAATTGCGGTCGCAACGTGAAATCGCAGTTCAGAACGCTATTAGTGCGTGGCAAGGTCTTGAATCTGTGCGTGCACAAATTAAAGCTTATGAATCGCAGGTTCGTGCATCTAAAATTGCTTTGGAAGGTGTACGTCAGGAAGCAGCAGTTGGTTCCAGAACTTTGCTTGACTCGCTTGATGCCGAACAAGAATATCTCGACGCACAAGTTTCACTGGTTATTGCAAAACGTGACGAAATTGTTGCTGCGTATATGGTATTATCTTCGATAGGTCAATTGACACTTGATGACCTTAATATTCAAGTCAAATAGCCAAATATTATAAGTATATTAATGGTGTTTGGTTATGTAGTTACTCTCTGCTTTTCATTAAGATAATATAGGCTATTTATGGTTCTGGACAAAAATTTCTCTCCTAAGGAAGTCGAATCTAAACAATATAAAAACTGGTTGCTGAGTGGGGCATTCAAGACTGGTCAGAATCTTGATTTGTCGCCATATACAATCATGATGCCACCACCAAATGTTACCGGCCGGTTGCATATGGGGCATGCTTTAACCTTCACCTTACAAGATGTTGTAATTAGATTTCATCGCATGCTTGGTAAAGATGTTTTATGGCAGGCTGGAACTGATCATGCGGGCATAGCGACGCAAATGGTTGTTGAAAGACAGTTAGAAGAAAAAAAGTTGTCGCGGAAACAATTAGGACGTGAAGAATTTTTGCGTCATGTTTGGGAATGGAAAGACAAGTCAGGTGGCATGATATTGGAGCAGCTTAAACGATTAGGGGCTTCAGCAGACTGGTCGCGCGAACGGTTTACCATGGATCGTGGTCTTAGCGAAGCAGTAACAAAAGTTTTTGTTACATTGTATCGTGATGGGCTAATTTATAGGGCTAAAAGATTAGTAAATTGGGATCCAAAGTTGCAAACCGCAGTTTCCGATCTTGAAGTATTGAATAAGGAAGTTAAGGGTAAACTTTATTATATTCGGTATTATTATACTGAACATAAAGACAAGTATATTGTTGTTGCGACAACAAGGCCTGAAACACTATTTGGTGATGTTGCAGTTGCGGTTCATCCAGATGATCCAAGGTATAAAGATGCTATAGGTCTTCAGGTTCAGTTACCACTTACAACAAGAAATATTAAAATTATTGCTGACAGTTATAGTAACATGGAAAAGGGGTCTGGCGCGGTTAAAATTACACCGGCCCATGATTTTAATGATTTTGAGGTAGGCGCACGGCATCGATTGGAATCCATCAATATTTTTGACGAAAATGGAAAATTAAACAACCTGGTACCCACCAAGTTCCAGGGATTGCCACGAGAGATGGCGCGCGAGGCTGTTGTTCAGGAATTACAAGATCTTCAGTTGATTGAAAAAATTGAAGATCACGTTTCTGTTTTACCTATAGGTGATAGAAGTGGTGCGGTTATCGAGCCACGATTAACAGATCAATGGTATGTTGATACGAAAAAGCTGGTACAACCAGCAATTGATGCGGTCAAACAAGGAAAGGTAGTTTTTGTTCCTAAACATTGGGAAAAGGTTTATTTTGATTGGTTAGAAAACATTCAGCCCTGGTGTATATCAAGACAATTATGGTGGGGACATCAAATTCCAGTGTGGTATGGTCCCGACAAGCATAGTTTCGTTGCCGAAAGTGAAGAAGAAGCAAAGAATTTGGCAAAGAAACATTATAAGCAAGAAGTAAAACTGTACCGTGATGAGGATGTTTTAGACACTTGGTTTTCTTCAGCCTTATGGCCATTTTCTACTTTAGGGTGGCCAAACAAAACTGCTGATCTAAAACGGTATTACCCGACAGATGTTCTAATAACCGGATTTGATATTATCTTCTTTTGGGTTGCCCGTATGGTCATGATGGGGCTTTATTTTATGAAGGAGGTGCCCTTCAAGACGGTTTATATTAATGCGTTGGTTCGTGATCAATTTGGTCAAAAAATGTCAAAAACAAAAGGTAATATTATTGATCCCATTGAACTGATTGAACAATATGGAACAGATGCATTGCGTTTCACTTTAGCTACTCAGGCTGTTCCTGGTCAAGATATTAAGCTTTCTGCAAACCGTGTTGAATCTAATCGAAATTTTGTAACAAAAATATGGAACGCCGCACGATTTTGTATAATGAATGATTGTGTTTTTGATCCAAAATTTGATCCAAACACCCTTAAATCACCGGTTAACCAATGGATTGTCAGCGAACTTATTGAAGTAACGGGAAAGTCAACAGACGCATATCATGATTTTCGTTTTCATGAGGTAGCGCAGCTTACTTACCAGTTTACCTGGAGTCGTTTTTGTGATTGGTATCTTGAGATGGCAAAGCCACTTTTTAGTGAAGGGGTGCCATCTATTAATCAGGAAACCAAGAAAACTGCTGCTTGGGTTTTTCATTATATCCTTAAGTTACTACATCCTTTGATGCCCTTTATTACCGAAGAGCTTTGGCCACACTTTTCAAACAGTGCGCAACAAATGCTAATTAATGCTTCTTGGCCCAATTTTAATAAATTTGTTAAAAACGACCAAGAGCATGATATTAATTTTGTTATTGATTTAATTTCGCAGATACGTTCTATCCGTTCTGAAATGAATATTCCCGTTCAGGTTGCTCCATCAATTCAACTATTGATAACGGACAATGATTTTTGGCAAAAATTACAAACCCATATACCCACGATCAAAAGGTTGGCCAAACTTGATAAAATGCAAAGAATAACCGATACGCCACGGCAATCAAAGAATATTCAAATGCTTGTTGGCAAAGTCAGTGTTTTTATTGAAGTACAAGA